>JAEZEU010000046.1 GCA_023432885.1 Pseudomonadota bacterium
GAAAAACCGGGCCGCGATCCGCGTCCGGCCTTCAAGATGGCGACATTGAAAGAGGGCGTTGAGACCATCAAGGACCTGAAGCGCGGCATGATCCTTGAGGGAACGGTGACCAACGTTGCCGCATTCGGCGCCTTCGTCGACATTGGCGTGCATCAGGACGGCTTGGTGCACATCTCCGCGATGTCCAGGAATTTCATCAAGGATCCGCGCGAGGTCGTCAAACCCGGCGACATCGTCAAGGTGAAGGTGCTGGATGTCGAGGTCGCCCGCAACCGTATTGCATTGACGCTGCGGCTCGACGACGAAGTAGGCAAGGCCGGTGCAAAGACGCAGGGCGCGGCGCGCGAGTCCCGCTCGGCGGGCCCATCGCAGGCACCTCGCAAGCCGGCCCCGGCTACCGGCGGCGGTGCGCTTGCCGAGGCCCTGCGTCGTGCCAGCGAGAAGGCGGGGCGCGGCAAGACCGGGGCGTAGGCAGGGCGCATCAACTCGAGGTCAGCAGATCAATCTTGGCGTTGGCGACGATCAGCCGATCGGCCAGCAATTGCGCGAGATTGCGCATGATGCGCTCGGCGGCACGAGGGTGCTGCTTGCGGAACCGCTCGAAATCCCGCAGCGGAACTTCCCACGCTGTCGCGGCCATATCTGCCGCGACGTCGGCGGAGCGGGTCGGCTCCAGCAGTGCCATTTCGCCGAACGCCGTGCCGGCGGTGAGGGTGGCGAGCCGCACGCCGCCGGGCAGCGTAACGTGGACCGCGCCGCTGCGCAGGAAGAAGACGGAGGTCGCGGCCGCGCCGGCCGAGACGATCTTCTCGCCGGCCCTGTAATGCCTGATCGCTGCGGTCGTGGCGAGGTCAGCCAGCTCTTCCGGCGAAAGGCCGGCGAGCAGAGGCTGCTCGGAGAGTTCGGTGGTTTCGTGGAAGTCGATCGCCCCGCCATAGCGGTAGACGATCTGGTCCTCCGCCCATTCGATGGCGGTATCGAGCAGATAGAAGTCGCGGACGTTCTCGAGGGTGCCGGTCCACTCGCGAATGATGTCCCACTCCCGCGAGCCGCGTTTGACGCCGGAAAGGATCACCGTGACGCGGTGCGCGGCGAGTTCGCGGAATTCTTCCGCAACCAGCCGCGCGCCCGCTCGCGTCAGCGACGTGACGCGGTGCAGGTCGAAGATCACGAATTGCGGGCGCGGTTTCGAGGCCAGCTGGCGCGAGACATAGTCTACATTCGAGAACGAGAGCGTACCGACCAGCTCGATGACGCGGACCTGGTCATGATGGGTGGCGAGAATGTCGCGCTCGTGCGGCCGGCGGCTGCGCCGCGAGGGGTTCTGGCCGATAGTGTAGTCGGCGATGATGCTGGTGCGCGCATCGTCGCTGCGGTTGAGCATATGCAGGTCGTAATGCGACGACAGCGCCTCGCAGACTTTTATGCCGCGCACGCTGTTGCCGTGGCTGTCAAGCTTGGGCGAGTAGCTGCCGAGCCCGAGCCTTGCTGGCAGCGCCGCCAGGATGCCGCCGCCCACGCCGCTTTTGGCGGGGATGCCGACGCGGTAGATCCACTCGCCGGCATAATCGTACATGCCGGAGGAGGTCATTACCGACAGCGTGCGCGAGATGGCATAGGGCGTCATCACCTGCTGGCCGGTGACCGGATTGAGGCCGCGGTTGGCGAGTGTAGCCGCCATCACCGCGATATCGCGCGCGGTGACTAGGATGGCGCATTGCCGGAAATACACCGACAGCACTGAGTCTACGCGCTCCTTGAGCACGGCATTGGTGCGTAGCAGATAGGCAATGGCGCGGTTGCGGTCGCCGGTGGCGCTTTCGGAGGCGTAAACGGCGTCGTCGACGCCGAGGGTACGGCCGGCGAAGCGGCTCAGCGCCTCCCGGATATATTCGAAGGCGCCGTCGCCCTTGGCCTCCTGGATCAGCCCGGAACAGGCGATGGCCCCGGCATTGACCATGGGATTGAAGGGATGGTTTTCGGCGTTGAGGCGGATCGAGTTGAAGGGATCGCCGGAAGGCTCGACGCCGATCGCGCTTTCCACCCTTGCTGCGCCCAGCGTGTCCAGCGCAAGCGCGAACACGAATGGCTTTGAAATGGATTGAATGGTGAAAGGGACATTGCTGTCGCCGACCTCGTAGATGTGGCCGTCGAGCGTGGCGAGGCTGATGCCGAAATGGGCAGGGTCCGCCTTGCCGAGTTCGGGGATGTAGTCGGCGACGCTGCCTTCGTCATCGGTGGCGAATTTACGATGGCATTCGTCGAGAAACCGCAGCAGCGGTGGTTTCGAACTGGCCCAGGCGCCATTAGCGGAAGATGCTTTCATTACCTCCGTTGTGCACCGCAATCACGGCGCGTGCAACCGGCTCGCGCCCGGAGCTTGGCGGCGGATGAGGTACGCCGCGATCAGGGCGGTGGGGGCGAGAATCGCCAGCCCGAGCGACGTGATCTGCATCTGCGACAACGGCATGATGCCGCCACCCGGCGTCGCCACCACGAATCCGCCAATCACCAGCAGGACGCGGAGCGGCCATTCCAGCGGGCCGGCATGACGGAGATCGCCGACGAAGACCTGATAGCCCTGAATGCCGCCGCAGATGAAGAGCGTGCCGAAGGCGGCGAGCCCCATCAGGCCGACGCCGGCGAGATAGGGGCTTGCACCCTGCAGCACCAAGGCCGGGTTCAGGACGAAGAAGAACGGGATGAAGTAGATGATGCTGCCCACCCACATCGATTCCCAGCCGGTCTTCATGGCCGGCGAGCCGGCAATGCCGGCGGCGGCAAAGGAGGCGATCGCGACCGGGGGGGTGATCGATGACAGCATGCCCCAATAGAAGATGAACATGTGGATCGCCATCCTGTTCAGCCCGAGCTTCTCCAGCGCGGGCGCAACCAGGATGGCGAGGAAGATGTAACAGGCCGTCGTCGTCAGTCCGAGGCCGAGGACGAGGCTGGTGAAGGCGCACATCACGAGCAGCAGGAGCGCATTGTCGCCGGCAAGCCGCAGCAGGTCGTTGGCGAGGCTCGAGACCACGCCGGTCATGGAGAAGGCGCCGATCAGAAGACCGCAGCCGGCGAGAATACCGATCAACTCGACAAAGGTGCGGCCGTTGACCTCGAGGAACTTATTGATAGTGGCAGGCGTCCAGCGGGTGTCCTTGGAGAAGACCTGGTTCAGTACGAGAAGAAGGGCGGTTGCATAGAATGGCGCGTGGCTTTCGCGCTTGAAGTGCAGGAGCATCACGATCAAGAGCGCGATGACGAAGACATAGTACCAGCCTTCCTTGATCGTATCCCAGATCTTCGGCAACTCGGCCCGCGGAATGCCCCTCAGCCCGTGACGGGCGGCGTAGGAGTCCACCTGCATGAACAGGCCGATGTAGTAGAGGGCAGCCGGAATGATGGCGGCGACCGCGACCTCGGCGTAGCTGACGTTGAGGAACTGCGCGATCACGAACGCCGTCGCCCCCATCACCGGCGGCGCCAGCACGGCACCGGTCGAGGCGCAGGCCTCGATGGCGGCGGCATAGGAGGCGCGAAAGCCGCTTTTCTTCATGACGGGGATGGTCATGGTGCCGGCCGTCAGCACGTTGGAAATGATCGAGCCGGACATCATGCCAAGCAGGCCGGAGGCAAAGATGCACACTTTCGCAGCGCCGCCGCGGAACGTGCCGCACAAGGCGAAGGCGATATTGATGAAGAATTTTCCGGCGCCGGTCATCATCAGCGCGGTGCCGAACACCAAAAAGCCGATCACGGTATCGGCAAAAGCCTGGATCGGAATGCCGAGCAGGCTTTCGCCTGATAGCACGTGATAGGCGGTGGTCTGTTCGAGCGTGAGCTGCGAGCCACGAAACGGCCCGAGCCAATTGGCTTCGGCAAACATCGGATAAACGGTGAAGGGCAGGACGCTGAACAACAGGCTCCAGCCGCCGGTTCGCCGCAGCGCCTCCATGAGGACAAACCACATCACAAGGCCGGCAATGATCACGTTAAGCGGCGCCCCGTCGGACTCCCAGCCGAACTGCGCGGCTTTGCGGATGTTGAGCATGAGCCAGATCGCAGCGGCGAATGTCGCGACGAACAGCACGATGTCGTACCAGGGGACGCGGTCGAGCGAGGCCTTCTCCGTTCCCGGGAAGATCAGGAACGTGAACGGCAGCATCAGCGCGATCAGCAGGTAAAAATATTCGGTGTTGAGCTGGGTGTATTCGACAAAGAAACGCAGGGAGAACTGCTGGTTGATGCAGAGCAGGATGGTGGCTGCGGTCGCAGCCACCAGTGCCCAGCGCCAGCCCCCGCGCAGCGTGCGCACGCGGGTGACTTCGGCTTCCTGCATGTTGGCGTGGGGATCCTCGAACTCGACTCTCTTCGGCGGCGCGGCGGCACTGTCAGATGCAGACATCTTGGATCCCCCATCGGGTTGCGCCTGCAGTGCCGGCCCTGTCCGCTATTCGAACCCGTTTGCCATATTGGCCTTGGCCAAGCCCGCCCCGCGCGCCTTCATCCAGCCGTCGAGAAAGGCTTTCTCGTCGGAAGGCGGATTGCCCTTGTTGTAGTCCGCCCAGGCAGATGCGAGCACTTCCTGGCGCTTCAACAGGGCGTTGTTGTGCGTCTCCTGATCGGCGCTCCAGTGGCCGGCTTCCTTTAGCGCTTTCACGGCGCCGGGATGCACGGGCACCACCCAGTTTTTGGTCTGCCGCGCGGCGCCAAGGCCTCCCGCGCCCGGGGCTCCATCCTTGTAAGCGTCATAGCCGTCGATCATCGCTTTTGTGATCGAATAGACCAGCTCCGTCGGCTGAGAAGCATAGGCGACGAAGATCGGGTAGGGGTAGTTACCGAGCTCGATCGGCTTCTCCGGCGAGATGCCTGCGCCGCAGGTCGCAAGATGCGGGAAGAAGAAGGAGCCGACTTTCTTCATCCGTTCCCAGCCGGCGGCATCGTTCTTCGGCAGCGGCGGCCAGACAATGCCGCGCGGGGAAGTCTCGGCCTCCTTTGCGGGGCCGGTGATCGTGGTGGCGAAGGCGGCATCGGTGTCGTTGTTGATGAGGCCTTTCCACATGGCGCCATAGCTTGCGAATTCGACGACCTTGACGTCGTTCTGCGTCAAACCGCCAAAGGCGAGCACAGCGAGTGAGTTCTGGTTCAGCGCGGGCGAGCCGACGACAAAGCCGACGCGTTTGCCCTTGAGGTCCTTCAGCTGCTTGACGCCGATATCGGCGGCAACGCCGAGCGAGGCGCCATTGCAATCGACTGTCGAAAGGATGAGCTGGAGCGGCTGCGGTCCCCAATCCTTGACGCCGAATTCGAAAACGCCTTCCTGCGCAAAATAGCTGCCCGATCCCATCGCGGAAGCGACCGCACGCTTGGCGCGCAGCGGAGCGAGGCGCGCGACGTCATTGCCGGCCGGCAGCACACGAACGTCGCTGCCGTACTTGTCTTTCATCATCTTGCCGACCGCGACGGTGATGTTGAATCCCGCGGTTCCGGTGTCGTAGGCCGTCATCGCCATGCTCGGCGGGAGCTTGACGTCGTCGGCGAGCGCCGGCACAGCCGCGCTCAAGGTCAGTGAAGCAAAAAGGGCAGGCGAAAGCGCCAGCATCGGCCGGATCATGTTTCCTCCACGTGGTTTCGCTATGCGAAATTTCTTTTTGGATTTTTATCGTTGTCTGATGATGTCATCGCATGATCGCGATGACAACGTCCGAGCGTTGCTCGGCTAATGCGCCGTGCGGAGCAGACAGATTGTCGCGGACAAAAGTCTAATGTCTGCCTCGGTGTGCCTTAAATCTCAACGATCGCAATTGCCTGTCCTTCGGCAACGACATCGTCGAGTTTCACAAGTATTGACTTCAAGGTGCCCGCCGCGGTCGAAGCGACCGGAATTTCCATCTTCATCGCTTCGACAAACGCAATGTCATCACCATCGCCGACATTGCCGCCCACTTCGAGCGGAAGCGCACACACGCGGCCCGCGACTTCAGTGACAATCTTGATCTCTGGCATCCCACGCTCCCTGCCGAATGACCACGCGCATGCGTCTGTTGCTTCGGCTTTTTGTTGTGGGCGCAGATTGCCTGAGGTAGCTTGTTCTGCAACTGGAATTTTATTCCGTATAACGGAATGGGAGCCATTGATGGGAAGACGCTCGGAACGGCTTAGCAAGCAGGGAATGCTCGCTATCGACCTCTCTGGCGAGGGCGATGTCATCCAGGTGGTCTCCCGCGCATTTGACGTGCTGCGTTGTTTCGAAGGTCACGAAGCGCGACTCGGCAATCTCGAAATTTCCAACCGATGCGGACTTCCGCGCTCCACGGTGTCGCGCCTCACGCATACGCTGACGAGGATGGGACAGCTCGTTTATCTGCCGCGTGACCAGAAGTATCGCATCGGCCCGAGCGCAGTGGCGATGAGCAC
>JAEZEU010000102.1 GCA_023432885.1 Pseudomonadota bacterium
CTCCCTGATTGCCTACGCCAACGTCGCAAAGCGCTTCGACGGCGGGCGCGTGGTCGCAGTCGACAATGTTTCGCTCGATGTCGCCGAAGGCGAATTTTTGGCGGTCGTCGGGGACTCCGGCTCAGGCAAGACCACGCTGCTGCGGCTCGCCAACCGGCTGATCGACGCGGATGAAGGAAGCATCCGTGTGGAAGGCGAGGATGTGCGCGCAACTGATCCCATACGGCTGCGGCGGCGCATCGGCTATGTCTTCCAGAGCGGCGGGCTGTTTCCGCATATGAGCGTGGCCGACAATGTCGGGATCACGCCGCGTCTGCTGGACTGGGCGACGCAGGAAATTTCCGGGCGGGTTGACGAGTTGCTCGACCTTGTGCGGCTGGAGCGCGCCTTCTATCGCGATCGCCTGCCGCACGAGCTGTCCGGCGGGCAGCGCCAGCGTGTCGGCGTGGCGCGGGCGCTGGCCGCCAGGCCGCGCATCGTGCTGATGGACGAGCCGTTCGGCGCGCTCGACCCCCTGACCCGCGACGCCCTCGGCGACGACTACCGCGAGCTGCACAACAAGCTCGCCCTCACGACGGTGATGATCACCCACGACATGACCGAAGCGATCCTCCTGGCCGACCGCATCGCGGTAATGCATTCAGGCAAACTCCTGGCCCAGGGCACGCCGGCCGAGCTTGCCGGAAGCGGCGATCCTTATGTCGGCGAACTCCTGCGCACGCCGCGGCGGCAAGCCGAGCGGCTCCGCGAGGCGCTGCCGAAGGGCGGCCTGACATGAGCCTGCTCACCGACCCGCGCTGGGGGGAGGCCCTGGCGCATCTGCCTGATTATCTCGGCAGTCATGTGCGTGTCAGCGTCACCGCACTCGCGCTCGGGCTTGCGGTGAGCCTGCCGCTCGCGATCCTCTCGCGCAACCGGCCGGCATTGCGCGGCGCGCTGCTGGCGCTTGCCAGCATCGTGCAGACCGTACCGGGGCTGGCGCTGCTCGCGCTGTTCTACCCGCTGCTGCTGGCGCTCGCCGCCATCACGGCATCATGGTTCGGCTTCGCCTTCTCCGCCTTCGGATTCCTGCCGGCGGTGCTGGCGCTCGCGCTCTACTCCATGCTGCCGGTGCTGCGCAATACCATCACGGGCCTGAACGGCGTGGATGCCGCAATCCTCGAAGCGGCGCAAGGCGTCGGCATGACGCCGCGGCAATCGCTCGTCATGGTGGAGCTCCCGCTGGCGCTGCCGGTGATGATGGCAGGCATCCGCACGGCGGCCGTCTGGGTGATCGGCACTGCGACACTGTCGACGCCGATCGGTCAGACCAGCCTCGGCAATTACATCTTCGCCGGCCTGCAGACCCAGAACTGGGTATTGGTGCTGTTCGGCTGTATCGCCGCCGCCGTGCTGGCGCTGCTGGTCGACCAGTTGCTGGCGTCGATCGAGGGCGGCTTGCGCAGCCGCAGCCGCCTGCGCGCGGTGCTGGGCGCCGCAGGCATCGTGGCATTGGTCGCGGCCACGCTGGTGCCGACGCTTGCGCGGTCCTCATCGAGCTACATCGTCGGCGCAAAGACCTTTGCCGAGCAATATGTGCTGTCAGCGCTGCTGGCGCAGCGGCTGCGCGCCGCCGGACTGTCCGCCACCTCGCGCGAAGGATTAGGCTCCAACGTGATCTTCGATGCCCTAGCCTCCAATGATATCGACGTCTATGTCGATTATTCCGGCACGCTATGGGCCAACCAGTTCCACCGCACCGACATCAAGCCGCGCAGCGAACTGCTCGGCGAACTGAAAACGATGCTGGCCAAGCAGGACATCACCCTGTTCGGTGAGCTCGGCTTCGAGAACGCCTATGCGCTGGTGATGCCGCGGAGGCGCGCCGCAGAGCTTGGAATCAAAAGCATCGCCGATCTCGCAGGGCGGGCCCCCTCGCTGTCGATCGCCGGCGACTACGAGTTCTTCTCGCGCCCGGAATGGGCGGCGCTGCGGAAAGCCTACGCGCTTTCCTTCCGCAGCCAGCGGACGATGCAGCCGGACTTCATGTATGCGGCGGTCGCTTCCGGCGAGGTCGACGTGATCGCGGGCTACACCAGCGACGGACTGATCGCGAAGTATGATCTTGTCGTGCTTAACGATACCAAGCACGCGATCCCGCCCTATGACGCGATCGTGCTGCTGGCGCCGAAGCGCGCCGGCGACGAGACGCTGAAGGCGTCGCTGCAGCCGCTGCTGGGCAGGATCGATATATCAGCGATGCGCGAGGCGAACTTGCGCGCGGCGGGGAATGATGCGTCGTCTTCACCCGATGCGGTGGCGCGCTGGTTGTGGGAGAAGATCGGCGGCCGTTGAAAGCAAATTGTCATGCCCGGCCATGACGGACGAGAGGGTGTCGCTGGCGGCGACCATCAGAGCCCCTTGATCAGCCCCGCGTCAATCAAGAGGCGGTTGAAGCGGCGGGCCTCGGTACCCTTGCTGCAGCTGTAGAAGATGCCCTTGCAGCGGAGCATGATGTCCTTCTGCTCGGCAAAGGACGGATCGAGCGGCACGCCGGCGGCGTCCTGAATCACGATCGGCAGGTAGGCGGCGTCGAGCTTGTCCAGCGCCGACGACAGGTCCTTTGGCTGGAAGTTGACCGCATCGATAGCGTAATAGGTCGAGAAGAAGCGGCGGTCGGCCGCCATCAGCCGCCTTGCGAGATGGGCGCGATCGATGCCAGGCTCGATCAGCTTTTGCGAGATCGCCGGCTGGTGGTCGCCGAAGCGCACGATCAGGAACGACTCGTCGGGATAGTCGCGCTTCAGCCTGGCGACGAACTCGCCGTAGTCGTGCGCGGTCGCGGTCTGCCGGCGGATATATTCGTCGACCTCGGCGGTGTTGCCCGGCGGCGTCCAGCCGGGCGTCAGTTCCGGCTTGTAGACGTCGGTCCACGGGAAATGGTTGGCGGTCAGGTAAAGGAACATGAAGACCGGCGCGCGCGTCGGCACCTCTCGCGAGAAAACCTTCAGCGCCTGGTCGAAATAGAAGTTATCGGGCTGCATGTCCTCGTTCACGCCCATCTCGGCCATGTCGATGAACTGTTCGACGCCAAGCGCCTTCTGGAAGGTGCGGGCGCTGAGGAAATCGCCATAGGTCGGATAGAGCGAGACGGTTCTGTAGCCGCAGCGCTGCAGCGCGCCGGGCAGTCCGCGGGTCACCCGCCCTGCCGCAATCCGCGTCACGTAAAATTTCAGGTCGCCGAAGGAGCGCGCCGACAGGCCGGTGAGCACGTTGAACTCGGTGTACCAGGTGGGGCCGCCGGTCGCCTCAGCCACAAAGATGCGCTGCTTGCCGTCGCCGGATTTGAAATAATCGGTGTAGCCGGCAGGCACCTTGATGCCGGGCGCCGCGGTCACGTCGAAGCTCGATTCGTCCAGCATCATGATGATGTGCGGGCGCTTTACGTCGGCGTCACAATCCGCGACCGGCGGAAGCACGGCGGAGGTGGCAGCGCGCGCGCCGCGCGCCAGCGGCAGCGAGGGCTGCGAAGGCGGATCGGCCTCGATCCAGCCGGTCGAAGTGAGGCGCGAGACCGCGACCACGCCGGAACGCGCGAGGTTGGATATGTGGTTGATGCCCTGGAACGGCTCCCATGGCTTTTCGGGCACCGCGATCGCCATGACGGAGATCGAGAGGCTGGCAAACGCAAGCAGCGCCAGCGACAACTTCCGGCTGATGCGGAACGGATCGGTACGCCAGATCAGCCACAGCGCCGGGACCGCGGCGAGCGCGGCGAGCAGCAGCGGCAGCCTGAGCCGCGGGAACACCGAGAGCAGGAACGATAACGTGTCGCGATCGATGATCAGGAAATCGAGGAAGGTGATCGAGAGCTGCAGGATGTCGAACTTGAAACGCGAGAAGGCGATCAGGACGACGGTCGCCACCAGCGAGAGCGCCGCCGCGATGCCCGGCCGCGGCAGGAACACGAGCACCAGGCAATTGGCGAACAGCCAGGCGAGGAGCGACAGCGTGATCGCGAAGGCGCCGTATTCGGTGGTGAGGAGCGCATAGAGCGCGCCGATATGCAGCGCGGCGACGCAGGCCATTCCGACGGCTTCTCGCCAGGACGAGGTCCGGCCCGCTCCCCTTCCCGCCTCCGCTTTGCCGATCTCCGCCATCGGTCCCCCCGGCTAGAGGTTTTTGACAAAGCCCGCTTCGATCAGCAGGCGATTGAAACGCCGCGCTTCGGCGCCGTCCTTGCAAGCGTAGAACAGGCCCTTGCAGCGGAGCATGATGCTCTTCTGCTCCGCGAAGGAAGGATCGAGCGGGATGCCGGCGGCTTCCTGCACCACCAGCGGCAGATAAGGCGCATCGATCGCGTCCATCATCGCCAGGCTCTTCACAGGCTGGAAGTTGACGGCGTCGATCGCATAATAGGTCGTGAAGTACCCGGGATCATAGGTGTCGAACTTTCGGGCCACCGCGGCCTCATCGAGGCCCGGATCGAGCAGGCTCGAGGAGAATTCCGGCTGATGGTCGCCATAGCGCACAAGCAGAAAGGGCTGGTCGGGGAACTTCTTCTTCAACTCGGCGACGAAATTCCGGTAGTGCTCGGCGCTCAGCGTCTGCCGGCGCAGATACTCGTCCACCACGGGCGCGTTGCCGGGCGCGCGCCAGGACGGCAGCAGGTCGGGGCGATATTTCGCCTGCCACGGGAAATGATTGGCCGCGAGATAGACGAAGGCGAACAGCGGCGTCTTGGGCGGTTGCTCGCCAATCAGCTTGAGCGCCTTGTCGTAGAAGAAGCTGTCGGGCTCGATGCCCTTGGCGCCGAGATCCTTCGCATCAAGAAACTGCTGAATGCCGGTCGTGGTGTGGAATCCGCGCGCGCTCATGAAGGCGCCGTAGGCCGGATACAGCGACACGGTGCTGTAGCCGCATCGGCTTAGCGCCATCGGCAGCCCGCGCTCGACCCGCCCCGACGCGATGCGGGTGACGAAATACGAGAAGCCGCCGAAGGAGCGCGAGGAAAGCCCCGCCAGCACGTTGTATTCCGCAAGCCAGCTGGCGCCGCCGCTGCTCTCGGTGAGGAATTTGCGCTCCTTGCCGTCAAATGACTTGAAGTGGCTGCCGTAACCGGCGGGCACCTTGACGCCGCGCGCCTGGCGGATGTCCCAGCTGCTCTCATCATGGATCATGATGATATGCGGGCGGCGGCCGGCCACGTGGCAGGAATCCTCCAGCGGCACTTTCAGCCGCTCGGCCAGCGCGGCGTCAGACTGCATGAAGCCGTAAGCGGCGAAGTCGGCAACGGCGGTCACGCCGGACAGCGCGAATTTGGAGAGATAGCCCTCGTCGTAATAGCCGCGCCAGGCCTCGTCCGGCCAGATCACGGCGTAGCCCGTCAGCGCGGAAACGCACGCCAGCAATCCTGCGGTAGCGGGCAGGCGGCGGATGCGAAAGGGATCGAGCCACCATAGCGCGTACATCAGCGGCAGGATGACGACGGCCGCAAGCACCACGCTCCAGCGCAGATGCGGGAAGATCGTGAACAGGAAGGCCGCCGTGTCGTGATCGATCAGGATCAGGTCGAGGAAGTTCGCCGTCATCTGCAGAATGTCGTGCTTGAGCCGCGACAACAGCACCAGCACGACAAGTAGTGTCAGCGACAGCGCGCCCGACAGGGCGGGACGGCGCAACCAGAAGATGAAGAAGAAATTGAAGATTCCCCAGGCGAGCAGGAAGGCGATGCGCGAGCCGAAATCGGCCTCGGTGCGGAGCATGATGCCCAGCGCCGCCGTATGCGGCATCGCCACTGCAAGCAGCCGCCAAAACCCGATGGCTGCAAGGCCCCGTTCGGCGACGCTGTTGGCGGGAGGACCGGAATTCGGCACGGACGCCATGGACTGGGAACGCAACACGACCCGGCAAAATACCAAGGCCTTTTCTGGCGAGGGCCAGGAGGCGAACGCTGCGGCCGGTTTTCACAGCGCGTCACAAAACCGTAGTGGAAACGTCATGAACACGCAATGAATTGATTTATCAGAGCTTTGGCGCGGCAAATTTCCGCGCTCTTCCGCACTCAATTGTGGTGGGAACGCCCCGCGACCGCCGTGGGTCTCCTGGGCCACGGCCACGAGCTGGCGGCCATGAGCTGGCATTGCCGCTGACACAATGGCAACGGTGCCCGCCCCGGAAATCCGGGCGGAGCGGGCAGCCTCGCGGATGCTCAGCACGGCTCGCCCTCGCTGACCGGCCCGGGTGTGACCGGCGCGGGCCGGTCGATTATTTGGCCGGCGGCATCAGCCCGAGGCGTTTTGCGATGATCCGGTCCATGGTGCGCTTGGGCAGCACCGCCGCCAGCAGATATCGCAACCTATCCGGCGCGATGTGGTACCGCACCTTGGGATTCGGCAACGTCAGCGCGTCGTAAACCCGCTCGGCGATCTTCTCCGCCGGCAGACCGATCGTGTCGAGATGCTGCATATAGGCGCTGACCTTTTGCAGCGCCGGCAGATACGGCGAATTCCGGTATCGTGCAACGTCGACGGCTTCCTGCCCCTTGCTCCAGATCGGCGTCTTCACCGGCCCCGGCGCAACGATGATGACATCGATGCCGAACAGCATCAGCTCGCGGCGCAGACTCTCGGATAAGCCCTCGACTGCGTGCTTGGATGCCGAATAGGCAGGGGTCAGCGGATTGCCGTTCTTGCCGGCAACCGACGAGATCATCACGATGCGGCCCGGATTGCCCTTCAGCGACGGATCGGCGCCCAGCAGCGGCCCAAAGGCTTGCGTGGCGACGATCGGGCCGATCACGTTGACGTCCATCTGGCGCCGGAACTCATCTGCCGCCAGCTCGAGCACAGGGCCGGCGACCGCGATACCGGCATTGTTGACGAGGCCGCCGAGCTTCTCGCCGCCCAGCGCGCCACGCACCTCGCGCGCTGCCGCCAGCACGGCCGGCTCGTCGGTAACGTCGAAAACCAAGGGCGTGAAATTGGCGCCGAACTCGGCTTCAAGCCGGTCCGCATCGGCCTGCTTGCGGACGCTGCCGAACACGCGAAACCCCTTGTCCAGCAGAAGCTTTGCGGTGGCCCAGCCGATGCCGGTGGACGCGCCGGTGACGACGACGGATTTCATCATGCTTCGCCCCCTCTATGGCTCATACTTCTCGGGGTGCGCGGCGGGCGCAAGTGGCCGGGTGTTTCGGTTAACGCTTTCTTCCTTCGATTAAACAATCCCGTGGCGGCGCAAGCACACGTTAAGGGTGCGCATCTTTATGTGTTTCCACCGGGTTCCCGTTTTAACGCGTGCGTAAGGCTGGTGCGGCCATGGTCCGTTCAAAGAGGCCAAGAGCAACAAAGGCTGGATCCAAGTGCAACAGCCCGTCTTCTCAATCATTACCGAACTCGAGGATGCCGTCTCCGGGGGCTCGTCCGCCAAGCGTATCTCTACGCTCCGGCGGGTTACCGATCTTTTCCTGCATGACGGCGAGCGGCTCAACGACGAACAGGTCAAAGTGTTCGACGACGTGCTCTGCTTCCTGATCGCCCGGGTCGAGACCCGCGCGCGCGCCGAGCTTGCCAGGCGCCTTGCGCCGGTCGACTACGCGCCGTTCGAGGTGATCCAGCACCTGGCCTTCGACGACGCAATCGAAGTCGCCGGCGACGTCCTGACCAATTCCAGCCGGCTCGGCACCGAGACGCTAGTCAAGATCGCCAGCACCAAGGGCCAGGAGCACCTCCTGGCGATTTCGGCGCGCGCCAACCTGCCGGAGGCCGTTACCGACGTCATCGTCGACCGCGGCGGCGACAACGTGATCCGCAGGCTCGCCAATAATGCCAGCGCCCGCTTTTCGGAGGCCGGCTATTCCGGGATGGTTGCGCACGCCGAGGGCGACGACGAGTTGATCGAGATTCTCGGCCTGCGGGTCGACCTTCCAGCCAAATTCCTGCGCGACCTGCTGCGCCGGGCCAAGGACGCCGTGCGTGAGCGGTTGCTCAGGATCGCGCCAGCATCGGTGGCCGAGGAGATTCGGCGGGTCCTGGACGGGATCGCCGGGGAACAGCCGGAGCCGGTCCGCGACTTCTCCGTCGCCGAGCAGTTGGTCAAGCTCATGAAGGAGCTGGGCGAGCTGGACGAGGCTGCGATCGTCAAGTTCGTCGGCGGCGGCAAGTTCGACGAGGTCTCGGCCGCGCTTGCCGTGCTCAACGACGTCCCGACTGCGCTGATGGCGCGGGTGATGGAAGGTCCTAGGGCCGATCTGCTGCTGATCCCCTGCAAATCCGCCGGTCTCGACTGGATGGTGGTCGAGAGCATCCTGCGCCACCGGCCGGTGGTCCCGAAGGTCGACGACAAGACGCTCTGGCAGGCGCACCGCGACTACGGCCGGCTGTCGCCCGAGACGGCACAGCGTACCGTGCGCTTCTGGCAGCTGCATAACCGGATCGAGAAGACCGGCGCGTGAGCCACGCGCAAGAACTTGGATCACGTCTCAGGTCTTGAGTCTTCGATCGACGCTCGAAGCGCGACCGCGAGCTTGGTCGATCGAGAATGCGATTAAAGCAATCGAGCTTCGACTCGGAAAGCACTGAATTTTTTGGGTTCGAGAAACCGTGTGAACGGCCTCACGCCAAGAATGTGCATCAAGCGTCAGTTCTTCGTTTGCGCTGGCGAGGGGGCGATCGAAAACCGCCCTCAAGAAATTACGTCAATGAAGCAAAAGGCGAGACCGCTTTCGCGATCTCGCCCGAATATGCCGTCCGACGCTTAAGATTTCGTGTTGGCCTCAGTTCTTGGGCTTGTCGACCAAGACGCCCTTCTTGATCATCGAGATCGCGCCTGCGCGATCTCGCCCTCGAACGTGGATCAAGACCTAGTTCTTGGTCTTGTCGACCAGCGCGCCCTTCTTGATCCACGGCATCATGTCGCGGAGCTTCTCGCCGACCTGCTCGATCGGATGGGCGGCGAGCTTGGCGCGGGTGGCCTTGAACGAGGTCTGGTTGACCTTGTTCTCCAGCATCCAGTCGCGGGCGAACTTGCCGCCCTGGATGTCAGCCAGCACCTTGCGCATCTCCTTCTTGGTCTCGTCGGTGATGATGCGCGGGCCGGTGACGTATTCGCCGTATTCGGCGGTGTTGGAGATCGAGTAGTTCATGTTGGCGATGCCTCCCTCATAGATGAGGTCGACGATCAGCTTCACCTCGTGCAGGCACTCGAAATAGGCCATCTCGGGGGCGTAGCCGGCCTCGACCAGCGTCTCGTAGCCGCCCTTGATCAACTCGACGAGGCCGCCGCAGAGCACCACCTGCTCGCCGAACAGATCGGTCTCGCATTCTTCCTTGAAGGTGGTCTCGATGATGCCCGCGCGGCCGCCGCCGATGGCCGAGGCGTAGGACAGGCCGAGGTCGTGGGCGTTGCCGGAGACGTCCTTGGCGATCGCGATCAGGCAGGGCACGCCGCCGCCGCGCTGGTACTCCGAGCGCACCGTGTGGCCGGGGCCCTTGGGGGCGATCATCAGCACGTCGAGGTCAGCTCGCGGGTCCAGCAGGTTGAAATGAACGTTGAGGCCGTGGGCGAACACCAGGGCCGCGCCCTTCTTCATGTTGTCGTGCAGGTGCTCGCGGTAGATGTCGCCCTGCAGTTCGTCCGGGGTCAGCATCATGACAAGGTCGGCCCATTTGGCGGCCTCGGCGACTTCCATCACCTTGAAGCCGGCGTTCTCAGCCTTCTTGGCCGAGGCTGAACCCTTGCGCAGCGCAATGGCGACTTCCTTGACGCCGGAATCCTTGAGGTTCAGCGCATGGGCGTGGCCCTGGCTGCCGTAGCCGACGATGGCGACCTTTTTGCCCTTGATCAGGTTCAGGTCGGCGTCGCGATCGTAGTAAACACGCATAGTCGTTTCCTCTTGAGGGGGCCGGAAATCGGCCGATGAATCAGGCTTTTGGAGGCAAAACCGCCGGGTCGCCCGCGAAATTCCGGCCGTTGTCTAGAGCATTTTCCAGTCCATGGGAAACCCCTTTGCGCATGGTGGCATGCGGCCCAAGGCTCCCGGGAGGGAGATCGAACGGAGCGCTTCTGCGCTGCGGTGTCATGTCGCGGCTCCTTCCGAACTGAGCCGGTGCGCTATCTCGACGATAACGTCGAACGCAGTATCAGCATCGGCCTCGGCCATGTCGAACGAGCCCGCCTGAAACCTGATGACCGACTGCCCGTCGACCCTCGTCTGCGTAAGATAGATGCGCCCATCATCGTTGATGGCGTTGACCAGCCTCAGATTGTGGCCGTCGAGGTCTGCGACGCCGCCCGGCTCATGGCGAAACGAAAACAACGAGAGCACCGGGCCGGTGGTCACGCGAAAACCGGGCGCGGCCGCAAGGCGCTTCGCCAGCTTTTCCGACCAGCGCACGTGATTGCGGATCATGTTCCGCAGGTGCTCGAGCCCGTAAGCGCGCAGCAGAAACCAGATCTTCAGCGCACGGAAGCGCCGGCCGAGCGGCACGCTCCATTCCGAGTAGTCGATGACGCCGTCCCGGCCATGCGTCCTGAGAAATTCAGGACGAATGGCAAGCGTTTGCACCAGGCTCTCGGGCTCGCGCAGGAAATGGGCCGAGCAATCGAAATTCACCCCGAGCCATTTGTGCGGATTGAATACGATGGAATCGGCATTCTCGACGCCGCGCCAGAAGTGCCGGAATTCCGGACAGATCATCGCCGACCCGGCCCAGGCCGCATCGACGTGAACATACAGGCCGTGCCGGCGCGCGAGCTCGCAGACACCTGCAATGTCATCCGTGCCGCCGACACTCGTGCCGCCGACGCTGGCAATGATTCCGGCTGGCAGGCGCCCGGCCTGCTTGTCCTCTAGAACGGCGGCCTCCAGCGCCGCCAGATCAAGGCCGCGCAATTTGCCTGACACGGGGACGCGCACAAGGTTGTCTTCACCAATCCCCGCGATCCAGATGGCGCGGTCGATCGAGGTGTGCACCTGGCCCGAGCAATAGATCCGGACGGGCTTTTGCCCGGACAGGCCCGCCTTGTTGCCGGACCAGTTCAGCGCGCGCTCGCGCATGACGAGAACAGCGGCAAGGGTAGCTGACGAAGCGGAATCCTGGATGACACCCGCAAATCCCTTGGGCAGGCCGAGCGCCCGGCGCAACCAGTCCAGCACCCGGGTTTCAAGTTCGGTTGCCGCCGGCGAGGTCTGCCATAACATGCATTGGGCCGACATCGCCGATATCAGCTGCTCGGCGATCACGGATGCGGGCGCGGCATTGGCCGGGAAATAGGCGAAGAAACGCGGGTGCTGCCAGTGCGTCATGCCGGGCAGGATGATGCTTTTGAAATCCGCAAAGATGTCATCCATCGGCTCGGGCGCCTCCGGAGCCTCGAGCGGCAACGCATTGAAGACCGCGCCGGGTTTGGTCTGTGCGCGCACCGGAAGGTCGCGCAGAGCCCTGCGGTAGTCGACGCCCCACTCGGCGGCCCTTTGGCTCCAGTTCTGAAACTCGTTTTCATTCATCCGAGCCACTCCGTGGCAGAGCGATTACAGGGGCAAGGCGTCATGCGTCAGCGAAAACAGGGTAGAGCGAGGCCAGAAGCAGCAATGCCATCACCACGTTGAAGGCGCGCACGGCCGCCCGCGAGGTCAGCACCGGCCGCAGCGCCGTACCGAACAGCGCCCACACCGAGCAGGAGACCGCGCCCAGGATGAGGCTGATGCCGACCTGGATCACGATATTCCATGGGAAGGCGGCGATGGCGGCGTATGCCGTGATGGTGCCGATCACCATCACCCACCCCTTGGCATTGACCCATTGAAACATCGCAGCGCCCCAGAACGTCATGGGACCGCGCTTCCTGTCCTGCTCCGGGGCCGACAACTCAGCCGTGCCGATCTGCCAGGCGAGATAGATCAGATAGGCCGCGCCGACATATTTGAGGATCGTCTGCAGCACCGGATAGGCGATGAAGATGGTGCCGAGACCGAGGCCAACGGCGGCGACCATGAACGCGAAGCCGACGGTAATGCCCACGATGTGCGGGATGGTGGGGCGGAAGCCGTAAGTCAGGCCGGACGACAGCAGCATGATGTTGTTCGGCCCAGGCGTGAAGAACATCACGGTGGCGAACAACACGAAGGCGATCATCAGGGAGTTCGACATGACGATCCTCACACGATCTTCGGCAACGTTTGCGGACGTTTGGCCAGCAGCATGACGGCGATGCCGCCGACAACGGTGACCATGCCGGCAAGCCGCAGCGGGCCGAAAGTCTCGCCGAACATGATGCTGGAGGCGGCGGAGCCGACAAAGGGCACCAGCAGTGCGAACGGAACGACCTGCGCGGCCGGATAGTCGCGCAGCAGCCTGCCCCAGAGCCAGTAGGCGATGCTCGTCGAGATGCCGCCGAGGAAGATCATGCAGACAAGCCCCGTCAGCGACATGTGGCCAAGGGCATGCCATGTCGGCCGCGGGCCATTCGTGACGAGCGTCAGCGCGAACAACGGCACGGCGGCGGCAAGGCAGAGCCAGGCGAACAGGTCGAACATCCGCGCATGACGGGCGCGGCGCAAAGCGAGATTGCCGATCGCAAAGCTGACCGGCGAGATCATTAGCACCGCGAAGGCGGCGACGCTGAAGTCGTAGCCGACCGTGCCGCAGATCATCAAAAGGCCGATCGTGGCGACGGCAATGCCCGCGCTCTGCATGCGCGTCGGCAGTTCGCGGAACAATAGCGCGGCGAAAGCGATGGTGAAGAGCGCCTGGCTCTGCACGATCACCGAGGAAAGCCCGACCGGCACGCCGTGGGCGATCGCAAAGGCCTGCGCGAGGAACTGGCCGAGAAACAGCGAGAAGCTGATAGCGAACAGAAGCGGCCAAGACACATCCGGCTTGCGCACGAACAGGCAGGGGACGGCAGCGATGGCAAAGCGCAGCGTCGTCATCAGCTCCGGCGAGAATTCGTCGAGCGCGATCCGGCTCGCGACGAAGGCAAGCCCCCAGATCACCGCCACCAGGACAGCGATAAAGACGTCAGCCGGCTTCATTTGTTGGCCCTGTTTCAGGCTTGCCTTATCGGAGTGGTTTTTTCAGCTCTGTTCGCCGGCTTTCGGCTTTCGCAGAAGATAGGTACCGTGGAGGGGCGCGTGATAGTCGACCGATACGATCTGGAAACCGACGTCGGTCAGCATCCGCTCGATCACCCAGGCGAAGGTCGAATATTCATCGCGCATATGGGTGATGACGCTTTCGCGGTCGAATTCGTGATTCTTGATGCAGAAATCGGCCCAGCCCTCTACGTCGCGATCGAGGCCATCGGGCATGGCGACGAAGACGATGTCGCGCAGATAGAAATTGGCGTCGGGCTTCAGCGCGTTGAAGATGCGCGACAGCGCCACCGCCTTCCAGAAATCCGGCAAATGATGCAGCGCGAACTCGCTGACGATCAGGTCATAGGAGTTCGGTTGATAGGCGAAGCTGAGCAGGCCTGCAAATTGCGTACGGATGTTGACCTTGCGGTCGCGCGCCAGGATGTCGGCGAGCGCGAGCATGGCCGGTGAAATATCGATCGCGTCGACCTCGGCCCCCATCGCCGCCGCCTCGCAGGCCAGCACGCCATTGCCGCAGCCGATGTCGGCGACACGCCAGCCGGGCTTGAGCCCCAGCATGGTCAGCGTTCCATGGGCGCGGCTGTCGCTGTTGTCGTGGCGGTCATAGAGCGCAGCGACGGCGGAATCGATGCCGACCCGCCGCCGCTCGGTATAGTACCAGTCGCGCGCCAGCATGCGTCACATCCCCTCTGGCCCGCGCCCGATCGCGGCGACTCCCGTGCGCGACACCTCGACAAGCCCGAGGGGACGCATCAGGTCGATGAACTGGCTGATCTTGGCCGAATTGCCGGTGATCTCGAACACGAAGCTCTCGATGGTGGCGTCGATGACGCGGGCGCGGAACGCATCCGCCAGCCGCAACGCCTCTACTCTGTGGTCGCCGGCGCCCCGCACCTTCACCATGGCGAGCTCACGCTCGATCGAGCGGCCGGTCAGGGTCATGTCGACGACGCGATAGACCGGGATCATGCGGTCGAGCTGGTGTTTGATCTGCTCGATCACCATCGGCGTGCCGGTCGTCACGATAGTGATGCGCGAGAGATGTTTCTGGCTCTCGGTCTCCGAGACGGTGAGACTGTCAATGTTGTAGCCGCGCCCCGAGAACAGGCCGATGACGCGCGCGAGCACGCCGGGCTCGTTCTGCACGAGAATGGAGAGCGTATGCGTTTCGTTCGGATCGTGGCGATCCTCCAGGAAATAGGCGGATGCGGGCTGGTTCATTGTCGTCCCTTACACTCTCTCGTTCGTCATGCCCGGGGCGTCCCGGAGCATCCACGTCCTTGGTTCTCGGGCAGCGCCGACGGCCGGGACTTCTTCGCGAAGACGCGCTTCACCCGTGCCATGACGGCCTGCCAATCCTCACGCCACCGCCCGTTTGCCGGGCGAAACCGAGGCGTTTGCTCCGACCCATCGCTGGAACAGATCAAAATCGATATTGCCGCCGCTCAGGATCAGGCCGACGCGCCTGCCGGCGAGCTTGTTCTTTTCGGACAGCGCCGCTGCGAGCGCCGCGGCGCCTGCGCCTTCCGCAAGATTATGCGTGTCGGTCCAGTAGGCGCGGATCGCAGCGCCAATCTCGTCGTCGGTGACCTGCACGATGCGTGAAGCGCCGCGCCTGATGATCTCGAGCGCATCGGAATCCGGCACCCGCGTTGCCATGCCGTCGGCTCGCGTATCACTGCTGTTGGTCTTCACCAGCGTACCCGAGGCGAAAGACAGCGCATAGGCCGGCGCTTCCGTCGATTGCACGCCGACGATCTCGGTTTTGCGGCCGAGCAGGTCGCGCGCGAGGATGCAGCCGCAGATGCCGGAGCCCTGCCCGATCGGCACGTAGATGACGTCGAGGTCGGGCGCAGATCTGAGCAGCTCGAGCGCGTAAGTCGCAACGCCCAGAACGAGGTCGCGGTGGAAGGACGGCACCATA
>JAEZEU010000127.1 GCA_023432885.1 Pseudomonadota bacterium
GCGTGTAGTTGATCATGATGTCTTCGGCGGCGACGCCCTTGGCCTTGAGATAGGCCTCGAGGATCTTGTTCGTCGTGCGCGGATAGACGTAGTCGGTGCCGGCGAGCACCCAGCGCTTCACCTCGCCGCCGTCCTTGCTCATCAGGTAGTCCACGGCGGGGATGGCCTGCTGGTTCGGGGCGGCGCCCGTGTAGAACACGTTGCGCTCGCTCTCCTCGCCCTCGTACTGCACGGGGTAGAACAGGATCGAGTTCAGCTCCTTGAAGACGGGGAGCACGGACTTGCGCGACACCGAGGTCCAGCAGCCGAACACGACCGCGACCTTGTCCTTGGTGATGAGCTCGCGCGCCTTCTCGGCGAACAGCGGCCAGTTCGAGGCGGGGTCGACGACGACGGCCTCAAGCTTCTTGCCGAGCACGCCGCCCTTCTTGTTCTGCTCGTCGATCAGGAAGAGGATGGTGTCTTTCAGCGTGGTTTCGCTGATGGCCATGGTGCCGGAAAGCGAATGAAGGACGCCGACTTTGATGGTCTCTTGCGCCTTCGCTTGGGTAGCGGCGGCGAGCCCGAGCACCAGCCCGGCGGTCGCGGCCAGCCAACGACGCCGGCTCATCGTCGCTACATGGTGAGTGAATTGAGTAAGCATGAGGTGTCATCTCCCTGACGCAGACGCGTTAAACGCTGCGAGAACGGCCCCACGGCCGCCTGCGTTAAGGGAATCGCAAGACTCGTGCCACGGGCGTCACCCCGGCTAAGCAATTGGAATGGCGAGGTAATACTGCGGCGTGCGGGAAATCAGGGCGGATGGCCGCCCAAATTTTGGGCTCAAGAAATGTATGCTTTCGCGGCAAACTGTCTAAACCATGAGCAAAAACTGGAGCATGGCTAAATTTACGGCAAAATTGCTGGTGTGAAAACACCGCGAGTTCGCGCGGATGGATATGCAAACCGTTCGCCTCACGCAGAAATTTTGCTGGAATGGAACCATACGGAGCAAATCACCTTGAAACAGCCGGCTTCATCAGCCATATCCAGTGCGGCCCATGGAATCATCAGTGAGATCATCAGTGATGAGCGGGCCGCCGCGAGCCGCGTGTTCTGAGCCCGTTTGACGGTGTTCTGGCTCGCCATTCAACCACCCAACCAACTCGATGCCCAAAACACGCGGGTGTCCACGATGACCTCGCGCGCTCCTGGCCGCTTTGGCCGGGCGCCTGCCGTTTTGATGGAAAGAACCTCCGTTTGACCTCCTTTCAGGATTTCGGCCTCGCCGATCCCATTTCGCGCGCCCTTCGCGAAGAGAACTATCACACCCCAACCCCCATCCAGGCCCAGACCATTCCGTTGGCGCTGTCCGGCCGTGACGTCGTCGGCATCGCCCAGACCGGCACCGGCAAGACGGCCGCCTTTGCGCTGCCGATCCTCAACCGCCTGCTCGAGAACCGCATCAGGCCGCAGGCCAAAACCTGCCGCGTGCTGGTGCTCTCGCCCACGCGCGAACTGTCCGGCCAGATCCTCGACAGCTTCAATGCCTATGGCCGCCACATCCGCCTGACCTCGGCGCTGGCGATCGGCGGCGTGCCGATGGGCCGGCAGGTCCGCGCGCTGATGGGCGGCGTCGACGTGCTGGTGGCCACCCCCGGCCGCCTGCTCGACCTCGTTCAGGGCAATGCGCTGAAGCTCGCCCAGGTCGAGTTCCTGGTGCTGGATGAAGCCGACCGCATGCTGGACATGGGCTTCATCAACGACATCCGCAAAATCGTCGCGAAACTCCCGATCAGGCGACAGACGCTGTTCTTCTCGGCCACGATGCCCAAGGATATCGCCGACCTTGCCGAGGCGATGCTGCGCGATCCCGCCCGCGTGGCGGTGACGCCGGTGTCCTCCACCGCCGAGCGGATCAGCCAGCGCATCATCCAGGTCGATTTCGCGGCCAAGCACGCCTTTCTTGCCGATCTCCTGAAAGAGGAGCCGGTCGACCGCGCGCTGGTTTTCACCCGCACCAAGCACGGCGCCGACAAGGCGGTGAAGGCGCTGGCGAAAGCCGGCATCGCGGCCGACGCCATCCACGGCAACAAGTCGCAGAACCACAGGGAGCGCGTGCTGGGGGCCTTCCGTTCGGGGCAGATCCGCACGCTGGTCGCCACCGACATCGCCGCGCGCGGCATCGACGTCGACGGCATCAGTCATGTCGTCAATTTCGACCTGCCCAATGTGCCGGAAACCTACGTCCACCGTATCGGCCGCACCGCGCGGGCGGGCGCCGAGGGCGTTGCGATCTCGCTGGTCGCGGGCGCCGAGGAGATGGGATATTTGCGCGATATCGAGCGGCTGATCCGCATCAGCCTGCCCCGCGAAGACCGCCGCACCCAGGCCGGCCGCGAGGCCGCGGCGCCGGCGCCGCAGCACCGGCCCGGTCGGCCAGCGCCTCGCGCAAATGTGCATCGGAGCAATGACGGTGCGCAGCCTGCGAAAGGGCCTCGCCGGAGACGCCGTGGTGGTGGTAATCATGGCGCCGCTCCCCAGGGCGGCCGGCATGAGTCGGCCCGCCCGCAGGGCGGCCAGGCTGACGGGATCCAGGGAGTTGCCTTTCTGCATCGTGAAAGCCGGCCGAAATTCAAGCCCAACCGCAACCGACGTCCGCAGCACTAGGCGCCCACCGACCTGGAGAGAACCATGGCTAAAGAGGAGCTGATCCAGTTCGAGGGACTGGTCACCGAAATCCTTCCCGACGCACGCTACCGCGTGCAGCTCGACACCGGGCACGAGATCGTTGCTTACACGGCGGGCAAGATGAAGAAGAACCGCATCAAGACGCTGGCCGGCGATCGCGTCACCGTCGAGATGTCGCCCTATGACCTGGAGAAGGGCCGCCTGATCTTCCGCCACAAGGATGAGCGGCCGGCCTCCGCAGGCCCCCCGCGCGGCCCGCAGCGCGGCGGTCAATTCCGCGGCCGCAGGTAACGTCAAAATCAGGGATCGCGCGTGGCATTTTCATGGTATGCGCGCCCCCCTCTCGCACAGAGGCCGTGCAACAAAAATTCGCGCATCTCAGGATTGTTTTGAAGCCTGTGTTCGAATATTATTGACTTATCGAGTTTCGGCCGGACGACATTAGCTATCCACCGGTGCAGCCGGTTCAGACGCTGACGACCCTTCCAAAAATTCGATCTCACCCAGCCTATCGAAAGTGGGCTTCGACTATTTACTAGAGGACTATCCCCGTGAGCATGGGAACTGTGAAGTGGTTCAACGCGACCAAGGGCTTCGGCTTCATCCAACCGGATGACGGCGGCAGCGACGTGTTCGTGCACATCAGTGCGGTCGAGCGTGCCGGCCTTGGCACGCTGCGCGAAGGCCAGAAGGTCTCCTACGAGATCGTGGCGGACCGCCGTTCCGGCAAGACTGCCGCCGACAATCTGCGCGTCGCCTGACGCGACTCTCCGGGGCATTCCGGGATTCAACCATGATGCGAAAAGGCCGCGCCCCAGGGCGCGGCCTTTTTGTGCTTGCCTGAAAGGCCTGCCGGCCGCGCGTCAGGTCCCGCAAACGGAGGCGCTGTTGTAGAGCACGCAGAGCGATATGCGCGGGCGCGTGTAGGTTTGATCGCTGAGCGCAACACCGGCCTTGTCCATCATGTAGCCGACCGCAGGCACGTATCGGTAGTTGACCTCGCTGTAGATCAGATAGGTGCCGCCGACCTGCAGCGCTGTCGGAACGGCGATCGAGCTGTTTGCCGTGCGATCGGCCATGCCCGATCCCTTGCTCCATATTACCTTGCCGGTCAGCGTGGCGGGATCGACATAGATCTGGCTCACCCTGGTGTTCAGATTGGTGAGCGAGAATGGGTTCATGATCGCCCTGCCCGTCGTGTTGAAATTGGTGATGTCGGTGTCGGTGACGCTCGATGACTGCGATACGAGGTCGGACATCGTGCGCGCCACCAACGTCACCTTGCGGCTGGCTGCGACACCCGAAGAGAATTCCACCGTTCCGAAAAACAGCGCCAGCATCAACGGCACGATGAAGGCGAACTCGACGGCCGCGTTGGCACGGCGATCGCGGCTGAAGCGGCCGATCAGGTACGCGGTGCGGAGAGAAAACTTGTCCATGGCTGCCATTCCCCTGCTCATGAGGGCTCGATATGGAAAGCCGTAAGGCCGGTGAGCAGCCGCTTGGCATTGCTGGTGTTGCGGCCGATGTTGGCGATGTTGTAGCCGAGGCCCGTGACGAAGAGCGGCCAGCGATAGAACGCGCGGACCACGACCGTACCGGTCGAGTTGGCCGGCGGAACGTTGAAGGCGAGGCCGCTGGTATCGTAATTTCCGGCGCCGTCGATCGGGTCGGTAATCGTGATCGTGGTGCCGGCCGGATAATATTTGACGTCGACGTCGATGCCCGTGCAATTCATCAGCACCGAGACGCGGTTGCACAGATCCGCCTTGAATTGCGCGACCGTCGTGTTCGTGTTGGTGATCTGGTTGGTGTAGATCAGCCGGCCGCTGTCCTGGACCCCTGACTCCAGCACCTGCCCTGCGAAGAACACGATGGCGGTCTCGATGATGGCAAACAGCAGCGCGAAGAACGGCACGGCAACGAGCGAGAACTCGACCGCCGCCGATCCGCTGACGTTGCGGCGGAACCTGCGGAACAGTCTTTTCGGCGGGGTGGAGACGGTGGGCGCGGGCATCCCTGAAATCCCTTTGGGTGACAGTCACCTGCCGGCAGAAATACGCGAAACAGATTGTTGAAATGTTTCGGCCGTTTCGAACAGTCAGACCCGGCCTGTTAGCAGGGTCTTAACCATTCCTGACAAGCAAAAGCCGCGCAGCGCGATTCGCGCGGCACGGCTTCACGCAAATCCTCCGAGATCAGTTCGGTCCCTTGTTGCCCTGGGCGGCCGCGCTCCCGGAGGCGGTGCCGCTGAGCGTCCCGGCCTGGTCCATCGCGGCCTTGAAGTATTCGCCGCCGTCGCCCAGCGTGACGCGGCGCTGGCAGATCGGCATGCAGCTATAGGATTCCCGCTCCACGCCACGGTAGACGGTGACGAGCTGGTCGGACGGGCCTTCGACCTGGATGATGCGGTCAACCAGCACATCACCGGCGCGGTCGAGCGCGATGAAATTGGTGGCGCCGTAGCCCTTGCCGGTCACGACGATGATGCCGCCGGGCTGCAGCGTGACGTCGGCGATCAGGGGATTGCCGACAACGATGGTCGCGACCTTGCCGGGAAGCCTTACCAGCTTGGCCTGATCGACATTGACGGCAATGGAATCTGGAATCGGCGGCACCGGTGCGGCGAGCGCCAGCGCCGGCCACAACAGCAGTCCCAAAGCGATGGAACGGAATCTCAAACGCGCAGCGGCGCGGTTACGCAAGGTGTACGCCATACTCTACTCCGGGGCATTGACGAGCCGGCAAAGCGATACGCGGCGGAACCGGCGCCCGATGAGGCTAAGGTGCCGAAAATGTGTGAAATAATCGCAAAGAGGGCGGGGAAAATGCGCGGCATTTCCCTTTGATTTCAAGCCGGAGGTACGGAGGCTTGGCGCCTGAACGGATAGGCCAGCTGGCCTGCGATTTCGTTCGGAAATCCCGCCTGCTCGACGATGCCGTAATTGTCCGGCAGGCGGCCTTGCGGCATGTACCAGGTGCCGAACAGCAGGTCCCAGATCGGAAAGGTACCCGCGAAATTGCTGTTGCCGCCCTCTTCAGGCGAGGTGTGATGCCAGCGATGGAATACCGGCGTCGCCAGCACGTAGCGGAACGGACCGAGCGTCCAGTTCAGGTTGGCGTGCACGAAGGCCGAATGGAAGATGTTGAAGGGGGCGAGCCAGACCATCACGTTCGGCGACAGGCCGGCGAGCAGCAGCACGACGTCGACGCCGATCGTGCCCAGCAGCAGGTTCACGGGATGGAAGCGCGCCGCCGAGATCCAGTCGAGATCCTCGGAGGAATGGTGGATGGCATGGTACTTCCAGAAGCCGCCGCCATGGAACATGCGGTGCAGCCAGTACAGCATGAAGTCGGCGAGCACCAGGAACAGGATCGCCTGCACCGGCAGCGGCAGCACCGAGAGCGGGCCGTGACCATTGTCGTAGAAGGCGATCAATTCGTCGGCGTCGTGGATATTGAAGAAGAAGCCGGCGCCGACCACCAGCAGGCCGATGCGAAATACCCGCGCGAACAGCGGCACGAAGAACCAGTAGCAGATGTCGGTGACCAGCTCGCGCTTGCGCCACCAGGGCTTGCCGGGATTGCAGGCCCAGAAATGCGCGAGCACGGAAAAGACGACGGCCAGCACGATCGTCACCGGCACCACCTTGGCAATCGTCTGGCCGAGCATTTCGACGACTTCCATGGGCAGGTTCGACATCGGGACCTCATCCGGAGCTGCAGTATCGCAGCGTTACGCCGCTGCGCTTAAGGAGCCATGAACGGCGGGGGCATCGCGCCTCATAAGGCGGATACTGAAAAGCGTCGCTCTTTATCAAAGCCCTTAATTGCACGTTTACTGTGCTCAAGAACAGCCCGTTGCACCCGGGTTTACCTGATCAAATTAACCGTGCCGAAATTGTCGCACCCTAGGCTGAGCCGATGGTCACGGTGCTGAGAACGCCGGCTCGACCAAATGTAAGTTCGACAGCCACGTGTACATGGAGTTGAGTCATGAAGAACCTGCTTTCGCGTTTCGTGAAGGACGAGTCCGGCGCCACTGCGATCGAGTACGGCCTGATTGCCGCCGGCATTTCGCTGGCTATCATTGCGGTGGTCAACGGCCTCGGTTCGAACCTGAACACCAAGTTCACCTCGATCAACACCTCGCTCAAGTAAGCGGTGTTGCGAGCGTAGCTTGCAAGAGGCCCCGGGGACGTCCCTGGGGCCTTCTTCTTTAAGTTCTGTAGAAGTATCGAGTGTTGCGTATGCGTAAGCCCCCGCCCATAAAGGCCGCGGCTCTTCCCGCGGCAAGCCGGCTCGACCGTTGTACGGCGTTGGTATGCGTGTCGCTCGTGCTGGCGCTGCTGATGCTGTCCGCGCGCATCGCAAGCATCTGGTGAGACGCTTCGTCCGTTTCCCGATCCTTCACCATTGGCGGCTAGGCTTGGGACTCCGTCCCCTCGCCGCGTACCGGGCACGACACCCATGATCCTCGACTTCGCACGCATCCTGCTGTTCCCGGCGCTGATGGCGTTCGCCGCGGCAAGCGACCTCTTCACCATGACGATTCCCAACCGGGTATCGCTGGCGCTGGCCGTGAGCTTCCTGGTGCTGGCGGTCGCCTCGGGCATGGGAGTTTACGAGATCATGATGCATATCGGCGCAGGTGCGGCGGTGCTGGTGATCGGCTTCGGCTGCTTTGCCATGGGCTGGATCGGCGGCGGCGATGCCAAGGTTGCCGCGGCTGCGGCGCTCTGGTTCGGCTTTGGTCATCTGATGAACTATCTGCTCTACGCCTCGCTGTTCGGCGGAGCGCTGACCTTGCTGCTGTTGCAGTTCCGGCAATGGCCGCTGCCGGTGTCGTTCGCTGGCCAGCCCTGGCTTGCCCGGCTTCATGCCAAGGAGACCGGCATCCCCTACGGCATTGCGCTGGCGATCGGCGCCCTCATGATCTATCCGGAAACGGAATGGATGAAGGCGGTCGATCTGTCTCATCTTGTTCTCCGGTGATTTTAGCAACACCGGCCAAGTAACTCTCCGTTAAGGCCAATTGCTCACGCTCCATTAACCATGCTTTGACGAATAGCTGGTCAACTCCCGTTACAGCGGCGGAAGCGTCGCCGAGTAATGTGGAAAGTGAAGCGTATGAATCCCGCTCGCCTTGCAGTCCTTGCCGTTGCCGTCGTCGCAGGCGGTATTGCCGCATATCTGGCGAGTGGATCAGACCCAAAGCCCGCCCCACAGGCCGTCGCGCAAATGCAGACGGTGGACGTCCTCGTCGCCAAGAACGAGATCGGCCTCGGCCAGTCGGTGAAGCCGGACGATCTGCAATGGCAGACCTGGCCGGCGGCGACCGCGAGCGGCAACTTCATCAAGCGCACCGACCGCCCCGAAGCCACCAAGGAAATCACCGGCTCGATCGCGCGCTCCCCCTTCATCGCGGGCGAGCCGATCCGCGAACCCAAGCTGGTGAAGGCCGATGGCTCCGGCTTCATGGCCGCGATCCTTCCGACCGGCATGCGCGCCATCTCCACCGAAATCTCGCCGGAAACGGGCGCGGGCGGCTTCATCCTGCCCAATGACCGCGTCGACGTGATCCTGACCAAGCGCGACAAGAATCCAGACAACAAGAGCGCGCCCGAGATCATCGAGTCCGAGATCATCCTGTCCAACGTGCGTGTGCTGGCGATCGACCAGGCGCCGAAAGAGAAGGAAGGCCAGAGCGCCCTCGTAGGCCGCACCGTGACGCTGGAGCTCAAGCCCGAACAGGCCGAGACGCTCGCGCGCTCGCGCCATATGGGCACGCTGTCGCTGGCGCTGCGCTCCATTGCCGACGTCAAGATGGTCGAGCAACTCGATGAGGACGGGCAGCAGCGGGCGCGGCGCGGCGAAAGCGTGAACGTGGTCCGCTACGGGGTCGTCAGCCCGACGACGGTTCAGAAGTGACGATGGGGACACCGGAAATGAAGTGCAGGGGATATGGACCGATGCTGCGGAGCCTGATGACCCGCGCCCTGTCGCTTTCTGCGGTCGCAGCGCTGATGTTGAACCAGGCCGTGGTCACGCCTGCGCTCGCCAGCGACTATCGCATCGGCGGCTCGCCCTCTTCCGCCGACGGCCAGACCAACGCGCGGTTCCTGTCGCTCGGCGTCGGCAAGTCCGTCGTCATCGACCTGCCGCGCGACGTCAAGGATGTCCTGGTTGCCGATCCCAAGATCGCCAATGCCGTGGTCCGCTCGGCCCAGCGCGCCTACATCATCGGCGCCGCTGTCGGCCAGACCAATATCGTATTCTTCGATTCGGCCGGCCAGCAGATCGCCGCCTATGACATCGCGGTGAAGCGGGACCTCAATGGCGTGCGCGCCGCGTTGAAGCAGATCATGCCGAATTCCGAGATCCAGATCGACGGCCTCGGCGACAACATCATGCTGAGCGGCACCGCCGCGAGCCCGATCGAGGCGCAGCAGGCCGGCGATCTCGCCGCCAAGCTGGCCGGCGGGCAGGACAAGGTGGTCAATTCCATCGTGGTGCGCGGCCGCGACCAGGTGATGCTGAAGGTCACCGTCGCCGAAGTCGCGCGCAACATCATCAAGCAGCTCGGTATCGACCTCAACGGCAGCCTGAACTACGGCACCTCGGTCGTGAGCTTCAACAACAACAACCCGTTCACGGCCTACGGCCGCCCGCTGGTCTCCGGCAACAACATCACCGGCTCGTTCGGAGCCGGAGCCAACGTGCAGGCCACCCTCCGCGCCATGGAAAGCGCGGGCGTGGTGCGGACGCTCGCCGAACCGAACCTGACCGCGATCTCGGGCGAGGCCGCGACCTTCATCGCCGGCGGCGAATTCCCGATCCCCGCCGGCTATAGCTGCGATCCCGTCACGCGCGTCTGTACGACGCAGATCATGTACAAGAAATTCGGCATTTCGCTGAATTTCACGCCCGTCGTGATGACCGAGGGCCGGATCAGCCTGCGCGTGATGACCGAGGTCTCGGAACTGTCCAACGACAACTCGATCACGCTGAACCAGAACGGCTCTTCGCTGACCATTCCCTCGATCCGCACCCGCCGCGCCGAGACCACCCTGGAAATTCCTTCCGGCGGCTCGATGGCGATGGCCGGCCTGATCGCCGAGCAGACCAAGCAGGCCATCAACGGCCTTCCCGGCCTGACGCAGCTGCCGATCCTCGGCGCGCTGTTCCGCAGCCGCGACTTCGTCAACAGTCAGACCGAACTGGTGGTGCTTGTGACGCCCTATGTCGTGCGCGCGGTGGCGCAGAAGGACTTGTCGCGGCCGGATGACGGCTTCTCGAACACGAGCGATCCGCAGGCCAGCCTGATCGGCAACATCAACCGGATTTACGGCGTTCCCGGCCGGGTCGAGCCGGCTCGGAATTATCGCGGCACCTATGGCTTCATCACGGACTGAGGGCGGGCAACGACGATGACGAGCACAGCCAAACCATCCGCCGGCCGCGGCCAGGCCTTGCGCCTGACGGCGGCGCTGGTCGGCCTTTCCGTGGTCCTCAGCGCCTGCAAGACCTTCGAGGCGCCGATCATGGCCGCCGAGCCCTATCCGGACGACTACCGCCAGCGCCATCCGATCGCGGTGACGGAAAGCGACAGCTCCATCGTCGTGTTCGTCGGCACCGGCCGCGGCGGCATGACCGCGGCCCCGCGCGCCGACGTGATGGGCATGGCACAGAGCTGGCTGCGCGAAGGCACCGGCGGCATCAACATCGACGTGCCGACAGGCACGCCCAATGCGCGCGCCGCGCACGAGACGCTGCGCGAGGTCCAGGCGATGATTGCGGCCGCCGGCGTGCCGCAGCGCGCCGTCAGCGTGCGCCAGTACCAGCCGAAGGATCCGCGTTTCATGGCAGCGATCCGGCTCCACTATCCCAAAATTTCGGCGACCGCCGGCCCTTGCGGAACCTGGCCGGAGGACCTCGGACCTTCGATCAAGAACCCGAGCTACTTCGAGAACAAGTCCTACTACAATTTCGGCTGCGCCCATCAGCGCAACCTCGCCGCAATGATCGACGAGCCGTCCGACCTGGTGCAGCCGCGCGCCGAGACGCCGGCCTACACCATGCGGCGCAGCGTAGCTTTCGAGAAGTATCGTAAGGGTACATCAACCACGACCCTCTATCCCGAAGCCGAGAGGGCCAAACTCAGCGATACAGGCAAATGATCAGTTACGCGCGCCAGAACCAGCAAGAACAGCCTGAGACCACCTCGACGCCGGTCGATGATCACATCGCGCCGGCGCCGCGGGTGTCGGTGCAGGCGTTCTGCGAAACGGTCGAGACCGCGGCTGCCGTGCAGTCGGCGGGCGAGGATCGCCGCCTCGGCAAGGCGCATCTGAAGATCCAGATGGGCGGCATGGTTGCGGCCGTCGAGGCCTACCGCTCCGCGCCGACGCCGAACGTCATCATCCTCGAGGTCGAGAGCCGCGCCAACATCCTGACCGGCCTCGACCAGCTCGCCTCCGTGTGCGACGCTGGAACCCGCGTCGTCGTGATCGGCCGCGTCAACGACGTCGCGCTGTACCGCGAACTGGTGCGCCGTGGCGTCAGCGACTATCTGATCGCGCCGGTGACCGCGCTCGACGTGGTGCGCTCGATCTGCAACCTGTTCTCCGCGCCGGAAGCCAAGTCGGTCGGCCGCATCATCGCCATCGTGGGAGCCAAGGGCGGCGTCGGCTCCTCCACCATCGCTCACAACGTCGCCTGGGCGATCGCCCGCGACCTCGCGCTCGATTCGGTGGTCGCCGACCTCGACCTTGCCTTCGGCACCGCAGGCCTCGACTACAACCAGGACCCGGCGCAGGGCATCGCGGATGCCGTGTTCTCGCCGGACCGCGTCGACACCGCTTTCGTCGACCGCCTGCTGTCGAAATGCACGGACCATCTGAGCCTGCTTGCCGCGCCCGCGACGCTGGACCGGGTCTATGATTTCGGTGACGACGCCTTCGACGCCGTGTTCGACACCCTGCGCGCCTCGATGCCCTGCATCGTGCTCGACGTGCCCCACCAATGGTCGGGCTGGACCAAGCGCGCGCTGATCGGCGCCGACGACATCCTGATCGTCGCGTCACCCGATCTGGCGAGCCTGCGCAACACCAAGAACATCTTTGACCTCCTGAAGGCGGCCCGGCCGAACGACCGTGCGCCGCTCTACTGCCTCAACCAGGTCGGCGTTCCCAAGCGCCCCGAGATCGCCGGTACGGAATTCGCCAAGGCCATCGAGAGCCAGCCGATCGCGACCATACCGTTCGAGCCGCAACTGTTCGGTTCCGCCGCCAACAACGGCCAGATGATCGCGGAAATCTCCGCCAATCATCGCACCACCGAGATGTTCCTGCAGATCGCACAGCGCCTCACCGGGCGCGGCGAAACCAAGAAGCCGAAGAGTTCCTTCCTGTCACCCCTGCTCGGGAAGCTGCGCGGCAAGTAAGCCGCCCGGAGTGCCGTCGTGTTTGGTAAGCGTACAGATAGCGACCAGCGAGTTGTGAAATCCCCGGCCTCCGTGCCGGCGCCTTCGGCTGCCCCGCCCGCGCCGGCGGCCGCCCCCGCGATCTCCTCGCCGCCGCTCTCGCCCGCCAAACCGCCGCCCGCCCCTGTGATCGAGAGCCGCCGGTCGGACAATTATTATCAGGTCAAGGCGACCATCTTCGGCGCGCTGATCGAGGCAATCGACCTCGCCCAACTGGCCAAGCTCGACAGCGAGTCGGCACGCGAAGAAATCCGCGACATCGTCAACGAGATCATCGCGATCAAGAACATCGTGATGTCCATTGCCGAGCAGGAAGAGCTGCTCGACGACATCTGCAACGACGTGCTCGGTTACGGGCCGCTGGAGCCGCTATTGTCGCGCGACGACATCGCCGACATCATGGTCAACGGCGCCGGCACCGTGTACATCGAAGTCGGCGGCAAGATCCAGCGCACCGGCATCCGCTTCCGCGATAACCAGCAGTTGCTCAACATCTGTCAGCGCATCGTCAGCCAGGTCGGCCGCCGCGTCGACGAATCCTCCCCGATCTGCGACGCGCGCCTCGCCGACGGCTCGCGCGTCAACGCCATTGTACCGCCGCTGGCGATTGACGGCCCCGCGCTCACCATCCGCAAGTTCAAGAAGGACAAGCTGACGCTCGAGCAGCTGGTCAAGTTCGGCGCGATCACGCCGGAAGGCGCGGAAATCCTGCAGATCATCGGCCGCTGCCGCTGCAACGTGCTGATCTCCGGCGGCACCGGCTCGGGCAAGACCACGCTGCTGAACTGCCTTACCAACTATATCGAGCACGACGAGCGCATCATCACCTGCGAAGACGCCGCCGAGCTCCAGCTGCAGCAGCCGCATGTGGTCCGGCTGGAAACCCGGCCGCCCAACATCGAAGGCGAAGGCCAGGTCACCATGCGCGAGCTGGTGCGCAACTGCCTGCGTATGCGTCCCGAACGAATCATCGTCGGCGAAGTCCGCGGACCCGAGGCATTCGACCTGCTGCAGGCCATGAACACCGGCCACGACGGCTCGATGGGCACGCTGCACGCAAACAACCCGCGCGAAGCGCTGTCGCGCTGCGAATCCATGATCACCATGGGCGGCTTCTCGCTGCCTTCGCGGACAATTCGCGAAATGATCTGCGCCTCGATCGACGTCATCGTGCAGGCCGCGCGCCTGCGCGACGGCTCGCGCCGCATCACCCACATCACCGGGGTGATGGGCATGGAAGGCGACACCATCATCACCCAGGACATCTTCCTCTACGACATGATCGGCGAGGACGCCAACGGCAAGATCATCGGCAAGCACCGCTCCACCGGCATCGGCCGGCCGAAATTCTGGGAGCGCGCGCGCTATTACAACGAGGAGAAGCGGCTCGCCGCGGCGCTCGACGCCGCCGAGAGCAAGCCGAACACCTGAAGGCTTCACCATGAACATGCAAACCCTCGCATTGGGCTTCCTCGCCGCCACCGCGGTCGGCGGACTCGCCTGGGTATTCATCTATCCGATCATGTCCGGCGAGCGGCAGGCTGCCGCCCGCCGTGAGCTGGTCGCCAAGCCCGAGCCCGCGGCGCGCCGCGCCGACAACAAGGCGCAGAAGTCGCGCCGCGAGCAGGTCGAAGGCTCGCTGAAGGAGCTCGAGGCGCGCGCCAAGGAGAACAAGGCGACGCTGAGCACCCGCCTGATGCAGGCGGGACTGGGCTGGACCACGCAGAAGTTCTGGATGATATCCGGCGTGCTCGGATTTGTCGGCATGGCCGTCGCATTCATCGTCTCGGGCAGCCTGCCGGGCGCGATTGGGATGGGCTTTGCGTTCGGCTTCGGCGTGCCGCGCTGGCTGCTCTCGTTCCTGAAGAAGCGGCGCGAGAAGGCCTTCCTTGCCGCCCTGCCCGACGCCGTCGACGTCATCGTGCGCGGCATCAAGGCCGGTCTTCCCCTGTTCGAGTCCATCAAGGTTGTCGCCGCCGATGCGCCGGAGCCGCTGCGTAGCGAGTTCAACGCCATCATCGAGACCCAGGCGATCGGCATGCCGCTGGGCGAGGCCTGCTCGCGTCTCTACGAGCGCATGCCGGTGCCGGAAGCCAATTTCTTCGGGATCGTGATCGCGATCCAGCAGAAATCGGGCGGCAACCTCTCCGAGGCGCTCGGCAATCTCTCCAAGGTGCTGCGCGACCGCAAGAAAATGGCCGAGAAAATCCAGGCCATGTCGATGGAAGCCAAGGCATCCGCCGGCATCATCGGCGCACTTCCGCCGATCGTGATGATCCTCGTCTACCTGACGACGCCGGATTACATCTCGCTGCTCTGGACCGATCCGAAGGGCCAGCTGATGCTGGTGGGCTGCGTCATCTGGATGTCGATGGGCGTCATGGTGATGAAGAAGATGATCAACTTCGACTTCTGACGGTGCTGGCATGGTCGACTTCCTGATAGCGAAACTGCACGACGTCCGTTTCATGACCATGCTGCTCGCGGCAATCGCCGCGAGCTTGACCGTCTACACGCTGGTGATGCCGCTGCTCGCCGGCGAGAACATGGCCAAGCGCATGAAGGCGGTGGCGAGCGAGCGCGAGCGCATGCGCCAGCGCGAGCGCGAACGCCTCAACAAGTCGGAGAAGGTTTCGCTGCGGCAATCGCCGAAACAGCTGGTCTCCCGTGTCGTCGAAGACTTCAACCTTACAAAATACCTCGCCCAGGAAGCGGCGCGCGAGAAGCTGGTGATGGCCGGCTACCGCGGCCCGGCGCACTACGTGACGTTCCTGTTCGCCCGCGCGGTGGCGCCGATCGTGATGTTCATCGGCGCGGTGCTCTACGTCTTCGTGATCTCGCAGATGGAGAAGTCGCTGCCGGTCAAGATCGGCATTTGCGTCGGTGTTGCCTATCTCGGCCTGCAGGCGCCGATGCTGTTCCTGAAGAATGCCATCAGCAAGCGCCAGCTTCAGATCAAGCGGGCGTTCCCCGATGCCCTGGACCTGCTGCTGATCTGCATCGAATCCGGCATGTCGGTAGAAGTCGCCTTCCGCAAGGTGGCGAGCGAAATCGTGGCGCAGTCGGTGGCGCTGTCGGAGGAGTTCACACTGACGACGGCCGAGCTCTCCTATCTGCAGGACCGCAAGGTCGCCTATGAGAACCTGGCGCGGCGCACCGGGCTCGAGGGCGTGAAGTCGGTTTGCCTGGCGCTGCAGCAGTCGGAGCGCTACGGCACGCCGCTCGGCCAGTCGCTGCGCGTGATGGCGCAGGAAAACCGCGATATGCGCATGACCGAGGCCGAGAAGAAGGCGGCCGCCTTGCCGCCGAAGCTCACGGTGCCGATGATCCTGTTCTTCCTTCCGGTGCTGTTCGTCGTCATTCTCGGGCCGACCTACATCAAGATCGCGGCGATGCAGTAACGACCTCATTCGCCACCCAGCACACCGCGTCATCGCCCGGCTCGACCGGGCGATCCAGTATTCGCCGGCAGGAATTTTCAGCCCAGAAGACGCAGCGTACTGGATCACCCGCTTTCGCGGGCGATGAAAGTCAGTTGGGGGTGAAAGCCGCCGGGCTAATCGGACAGATCCTGCGCGACGACCGGCGGCTTGCCGCGGGCGGCGGTGCGCGGATGATCCTTGCGGGCCAGCATCTGCTTCAGATAGGCGACGTTGGCGGCAGCCTCGTCCGGCTGCAGGTCAGAGCGGGCGATGCTCTCGGCTTCGGCGAAGCGGCCCTGCAGGCCGACGGCAAGCGCCAGATTCTGCCGCACGCGCGCATCGGCACGGCCGGTGGCCTGCGCCTTGCGCAGGGTCTCCTCCGCCTGCGGCAGTTCGCGGGAGAGCACGTAGGACAGGCCGAGATTGGACAATACCGAGGGCTCGTCCGGCGCGATCCGCAGCGCGCTTGCGTAATAGCCGCGGGCCTCCTCGTGCTTGCCCATCTGGTCAAGCGCCGCACCTTGCACCGACAGGATGCGCCAGTCGGGGTTGTCGGGCGAATGCGCGCGGCTCAGCACGTCGAAAGCCTGCTGAAAATTCCCGTTGTCGGCGAGCGCGCGGCCATAACCGGCCAGCAGCTGCTTGTTGCCGGGATGAGCGAGCGAGGCCTGTTCCAGCACGGCGACGGCCTGGGGGCGCTGGCCGTTGGCGCGCAGCGCCGTGCCATAGCGCAGCGCCGCTTCGGCATCCTTCGGATTGGCGCGGTAACGCTCGCCATATATCTCGGCAGCGCGGCGCGGATCGGTCTCCCTGGCGTCGGGTTTGGAGGCGAGCGAGCCCGTGATGTCGCCCATGGTCTTGCAGCCGCCGAGGCCGGTGGCCAGCAGGGCCGTGATGGCGGCGGAGCCCAGCAGCCGGGCAAAGGAAAGACGACGCATGGCACATTCTCGGATCGCGGAACCGAATGGACCAGCAATAGGCTGTTAACCCTAACGGCCGGTTAATCGCCCGCTTCCGGGCACGGCCAAACGCGTGTAGGTAGCGGGAAACGCCCCGCTTTCCTGCCAACTCCGAGACAAGCATGCCTTCCGTGATCGAGACCGCCTCCACCGTTTCCGCCATTCCCATCACCTTCGCCACCAAGGCGACCTGGGACGCGATCAGGAAGGACCTGCCCGCCGAAGCGCGGCAATTTGCGGATGCCAACGGCTTCGCCGCCAAACCCGGCAAATGCCTGATCCTGCCCGCGGCGAATGGCACGATCGCGCAGGTGGTCTTCGGGATCGAGGACGAGAGCGCGAGATCGCGCGACCCGTTCCGCGCGGGCGCGCTGCCCGGACTGCTTCCGGCCGGCACCTATCGCTTTGCCAACGCGCCCCATGACGCCAGACTTGCCGCGCTCGCCTTTGCGCTGGGGAGCTACCGCTTTGCCCGTTACCGCAAGACCGACGGCCCCGCGGTCCGCCTGGTGCCGCCGGACGGCGTGGACGCCGCCGAACTGGCGCGGATGACGGAGGCTGCGTTCCTTGCCCGCGACCTCATCAATACGCCTTCCAACGATATGGGGCCGGCGGAGCTCGAGGCTGCCGCGCGTGATCTGGCGAACCGCTTCGGCGCAAAGTTTTCCTGCATCGCGGGCGAGGAGCTTGCGAAGGATTTCCCGCTGATTCACGCCGTCGGCATGGCCTCGAACCGCGCGCCGCGGCTAATCGATTTCACCTGGGGCGATCCCGCCGCCCCCAAGGTGACGCTGGTCGGCAAGGGCGTCTGTTTCGACACCGGCGGGCTCGATCTCAAACCGTCGAGCGGCATGCTGATCATGAAAAAGGACATGGGCGGTGCAGCCAACGTGCTGGCGCTGGCGCAGATGGTGATGGATGCCCGCCTGAAGCTGCGGCTGCGCGTGCTGATCCCGGCGGTGGAGAATGCGGTGGGCGGCAACGCTTTCCGCCCGCTCGACATCTTCAAGTCGCGCAAGGGCATCACGGTCGAGATCGGCAACACCGACGCCGAGGGACGGCTGGTCCTCGCCGACGCGCTGGCGCTGGCGGACGAGGAGAAACCGGAACTGCTGGTCGACCTCGGCACGCTCACCGGGGCGGCGCGGGTCGCGCTGGGACCGGATTTACCGCCCTTCTACACCAATGACGAGACGCTGGCCGCCGACGTTGCGCGGGTTGCGCGGCAGGAGAACGATCCGTTGTGGCGCATGCCGCTGTGGCCGCCCTACGATTCATGGCTGGACTCAAAAGTCGCCAACATCACCAACGCGCCGTCGGGCGCCTTCGCCGGCTCGATCATCTGCGCGCTGTTCCTGCAGCGCTTCGTGGAGGCCGCGAAGAGCTGGCTGCATGTCGATATCTACGGCTGGACGCCGTCCGCAAGGCCCGGCCGCCCCGAGGGCGGCGAATGCCAGGCCGCTCGCGCCATCTACAAGCTCTTGAGCGAACGCTATGGATGACCCGCGCCTGACGCCGGCCCGGCCCGACCTCGCCGCCAAATATCTCGAAGGCAAGGTCAAGGCGGCGCGCTTTGTCGAGGGCGAGGCGTTCGAGGTGAGCGAGGCGATCGCGCCGCTGCGCCGGCTGCCTGCCGCCGACGCCGAACAGATGACGCAGGCGCTGAGGGGCGAGCGCGTCACGATCTACGACCGCAACGGCGAAGGTTTCGCGTGGGGCCAGCTCGGCGGCGACGGCTATGTCGGCTGGCTCCCGGAAAGCGCGCTGGCGCGACCGTTGAGGCCGCCGACGCACAAGGTCACGGCCCTTACCACGCTGGTCTTCCCCGGCCCTTCGATCAAGCTGCCGCCGCTCATGCCGCTGCCGATGGGCGCCCGCGTGAGCATCGCACGCGAGGATGCGACGTTCGCGGTGACGGCCGAGGGCCATCATCTGCCGCGGCAGCATCTCGGCCCGCTCGATGCATGCACGGCCGATTTCGTCGCAGTGGCCGAGCGCTTTGCCGGCGCGCCCTATCTGTGGGGCGGCAAGAGTGCGTTCGGCATCGACTGCTCGGGGCTGGTGCAGGTCGCGCTGACGTCAGCCGGCACCGGCTGCCCGCGCGACAGCGACATGCAATGCGATGCGCTCGGCCGGGAATTGAGCGCAGCCGAGACGAAACATCTGAGGCGCGGCGACCTGATCTTCTGGAGGGGCCACGTCGCGATCGTCCGCGACGCGGACACCATCGTGCATGCCAACGCGCATCACATGGCGACCGTGATCGAGAACACGAAAGAAGCGATCGCGCGGATCAAGGCGACGGGCAGCGAGGTGGTCGCGATCAAGCGGCTATGAGGGCGTACCCACGGCGCCTTTTCCGCGATGCAGCACAGGCCTGCACACAAAATCGCGAAAACAACCCCATGCAAAGTAGGTTGGGCCTCCGGCTCGCCCCACGCGCTCCAATTTACGTCGCCACCGATTCGGCGGGCGGGGCCTCGATCCGAAACGCCGCCGCGAACAGCGCGCGGGTGTAGTCGCTCTTCGGATTCTTGAACAGCTCCGAGGCCGGCCCCTCCTCCACCACCTTGCCGTGACGCATCACGATCAGATGGCTGGCGAGCGAGGCCACCACGCGAAGGTCGTGAGAGATGAACATGTAGGTGAGATCGCGCTTGCGCTGCAACTCGCGCAGGAGATCGACCATCTGGGCCTGGAACAACATGTCGAGCGCGCTCGTCGGCTCGTCCAGCACGACGAAATTCGGCTCCAGCACCGCGGCGCGCGCAATGGAGATTCGCTGGCGCTGGCCGCCGGAAAACTCGTGCGGATAGCGGACGCGCCACTCCGGATCGAGGCCAACGTCCGTCATCGCCTTGATGACGCGGGCATCGCGCTGCTCTTCCGACAGCGCGGGCTGGTGCACGGTAAGGCCCTCGGCGATGATGTCGCCGACCGACATGCGCGGGCTGAGCGAGCCGAACGGGTCCTGGAACACGATCTGCATGTCTCTGCGCAGCGGCCGCATCTCCTTGAAGCGCAGGCCCTGGATATTTTTCCCCAGAAACACGATCGGCCCCTCGGAGGAGATCAGCCGGAGCAGCGCCAGCCCCAGCGTCGTCTTGCCCGAGCCGGACTCGCCGACCACCCCCAGCGTCTCGCCCTTGCGCACCGCGATGCTGACGCCGTCGACCGCCTTGATGTGGCCGACCGTCGAGCGGAACAGCCCGCGCTTGATCGGAAACCAGACCTTCAGATCGTCGGCCTTCACCACCACGGGCGCGGCGGGGCGCGGCGGCGCCGGATCGGGCTTCGGCTCGGCGGCCAGGAGATCGCGGGTGTAGGGATGCTTCGGCGCGGTGAAGACCTGCTCGACCGGACCCTGCTCGACGATCTTGCCCTTGTTCATCACGCAGACGGTGTCGGCGATGCGGCGAACGATGCCGAGGTCGTGGGTGATGAACAGAAGGCTCATGCCGAGCCGCTGGCGGATGTCGGCGAGAAGCGCCAGGATCTGCGCCTGCACGGTAACGTCGAGCGCGGTAGTCGGCTCGTCGGCAATCAAGAGGTCCGGCTCGTTGGCCAGCGCCATCGCGATCATCACGCGCTGGCGCTGCCCGCCGGAAAGCTGGTGCGGATAGCTGCCCAGCCGCGTCTCGGGATCGGGAATGCCGACCTGGGTGAGCAGCTCCAGCGTGCGGGCCCGCGCCACCGAGCCGCCGATGGCCTGATGCAGCGACAGGATCTCGCCGATCTGCGCCTCGATGGTATGGAGCGGATTGAGCGAGGTCATCGGCTCCTGGAAGATGATCGAAATGTCGTTGCCGCGGATCTCGCGCATCTCGCGATCGCCGGCGCGCAAGAGCTCGCGGCCCTTGAAATGGATGGTGCCGGAGGGATGCGAGGCGGCAGGATAAGGCAGCAGCTTCAGGACCGATAGCGCGCTGACCGATTTGCCGGAGCCGGACTCGCCGACCAGCGCGACGCATTGGCCGCGCTTGATCGAGAACGAGACCCGATCGACGGCAAGCGTCTTGCCGAAAGCGACCGAGAGGTCGCGGACATCGAGCAGGGGCTGGTTGATGGCGTCCATGCCTCTCACCCCTTCTGGAAGGTCTTGCGGGGATCGAAGGCGTCGCGCACGGCTTCGCCGATGAAAATGAGCAGGGACAGCATGATCGCTACCGCAAAGAACCCGGTGAAGCCGAGCCACGGGGCCTGCACATTGGCCTTGCCCTGCGCCAGCAACTCGCCGAGCGAAGGCGAGCCGGGCGGCAGGCCGAAGCCGAGGAAGTCGAGCGCCGTCAGGGTCATCACCGAGGACGACACGATGAACGGCAGAAACGTCATGGTGGCGATCATGGCGTTGGGCAAGAGATGGCGAAGCATGATCACGCGATTGGAGACGCCGAGCGCGCGAGCCGCCTGGATGTATTCGAAGTTGCGCCCGCGCAGGAACTCGGCGCGAACCAGCCCGACCAGCGATACCCAGGAGAACAGCAAGAGGATGCCGAGCAGGATGAAGAAGCCGGGCGGCAGCACCGCCGAGATGATCAGGAGCAGGTAGAGCGAGGGGATCGAACTCCAGATCTCGATCAGGCGCTGAAAGGTGAGGTCGATCCAGCCGCCGAAATAGCCCTGCACGCCGCCGGCAATGACGCCGATGATCGAGGACAGGATGGTGAGCGTCAAGCCGAACAGCACGGAGATGCGGAAGCCGTAGATCAGGCGCGCCACCACGTCGCGGCCCTGGTCGTCAGTGCCGAGCCAGTTGTATTCGAGGTCGCGGCAGCTCGTCAGGCCCTTCTTTTCAACCACAGGCTTGCACTGGGCTTCGGTCAGCATCCAGGTCGGCGGCGATGGCGCGGGCGTCGGCAAATCGAGATTGTGGGTGTCGTAGGAGTAGCGGATCGGCGGCCACACAATCCAGCCGCCTTTGTCCGCGATCAGCTTCTGCAGGTAGGGATCGCGGTAGTCGGCCGCGGTCTCGAAATCGCCGCCGAACGTCGTCTCCGCGTAGCTGACGAAGGCCGGCCAGTAGAGCCTGCCGTCGTACTTGATCATGAAAGGACGGTCGTTCGCGATCAGTTCGGCAAACAGCGAGATCAGGAACAGCGTGAGGAATATCCACAGCGACCAGTAGCCCCTGCGGTTCGCCTTGAAGTTCTGCCAGCGCCGCCGATTGAGCGGCGACAGCGCAAGGGGATGGCGCGTGACCGGCACGGCGGTGCCGAGCGGCGACTGAGTCGTAGTCTCGACCGGCTGCTGGGGCGCGAGCATCATCATCAGACCTCCCGCGCCTCGAAATCGATCCGGGGATCGATCCACATATAGG
>JAEZEU010000242.1 GCA_023432885.1 Pseudomonadota bacterium
GCCAGCACGCGCCAGCGGAACAGAATGGAGTCCGGCGGCGGCGACAGCTCCGGCGTCCATCCTTCGAGCTTCTCGATCGCGTAGGTGTCCATCACCTCACCGCGCCAGCTCCGCTCGACGCGCTCGAGCGGCGTGCGCACGGCGGTGGTTTCATTCCACAGCGGCAAGCGATTGTCCGGCTCGCGCGCGACATAGAGGCCGGTGTGGCCCTTGACCCTTTGCATGCCGGGATCGGCAAAGCCCTGGAAGCGGCCGCGCTCGTTGATCTGGATCACCGGTAGCCGCCCCTTGAAGTGCCAGCGCAACATCGCATAGGTGCGATAATCCGTGGTCGCGATCCAGCTCGCGCCGGTTCGTTGCACCTGGTCCTGCGCCCGCGCGGCGACCCGCTCGAAGCCCGCCTCGCCGCCGACCGGATCGATGCGGCCGAGCAGGTTCCAGGGCGCAGCGACATAGTAAAGGAAGACGGCGACCACGAAGGCGATACCCGCAATGATGGCGGTGCGGATCCAGCCGATGGTGGACTTCACGATCCAGTCCGCAAATTTTTCCCGCGGCAGCATCGTCGCGTTGATCGCGGTGGCGGCAAAGCCGGCGGGCCACAGGAACATCGGCCAGGTGTCGCCGACTCGCAGCGTCAGCGATTTCCAGAGGAAATAGCCGAACGGCACGATGACGGCGGTAGAGAGCAGGATCGCGACCGGCTCGCGGTTGCGCCAGCCGCGCCAGGCCGTCAGCGCCACGCCGGAGATCACCACGGGCAGCAGCACGAATCCGACGAGGCCGAATTGCAGACCGAAGAATTCGCCGAAGGTGCGCAGCGACAGCGGATGGGTGGCGACCGCGCGCACGAACTGGAAGCGGAACGAGGCCCAGTCGTGCTGATAATTCCAGATCAGGACCGGCGAAAATACGACAACCGCGATCAGCGCGGCCGCCCACGGATGCGGGCTGCGCAGCCAGCGCAAGCGCCAGTCCGGCACCAGCATGAAGGCCGCCACCGCCGGCAGCAGCATGATGGCGGTGAACTTGGATAAGAGCGCAAGGCCGGCGAACAGCCCGGCCGCGAGCCACCAGCGCCCATCGCCGCTTTCGTTCAGCCGCACCAGCGACCACAGCATGGCGACCGCAAACGGGATCAGCGCCGTGTCCGGCGCGACCTTGGCCATCAACAGGCCGTAATACAGCGCGGCTTCCGGCATCAACAGAGCAAAGACGATGGCGCGGAAGTCGTGGGTGATGCGGCGGACGATGTCGGCCAGCAAGAGCTGCGTCACCAGCATCGCCAATATGCCGGCAAAGCGCGCGCCGAGCGTGGTGTCGCCGAAGATGGCGGTTCCGAAGCGGATGAACCAGGCGATCATCGGCGGATGGTCGAGGAAGGACAGCACGCTCTCCTTCGACCAGGTCCAGTAATAGGCCTCGTCCGTGCGCAGATCGAGCACGCAGGCGTAGACGATCCGCATCGCGGTCATCGCCGCGATCAGCGCGACAACGCCAAGCCATTGCCGCTGCGCATCGCGCGGCGCACGGATCCTGGAATTTTGGGGCTGGGTCGTCGTCACGGCGCTTTCTCCTCGACTCCTCAGGGGGTGTCAAGGCACCGCGGCAGGTCGCCAAGTTGTGAAGCGGGGCTTCATTAGCAGCGGAATAATCCGTAGGATTTGCGGGTATGGATGGCATGGCCGCATCTTCGGAGCAGATCAGGACATTGGCGCGCGGCGTCGGGCTGCGGCAGGTCCGCCTCGTCAGCGGCATCATCCTGTTCGCCTATCTGGTCAGCCATTTTCTCAATCACGCGCTCGGCAATGTCTCGCTGGAGGCGATGGCCGAGGGGGTGCGGTTGCACACCGCGTTCTGGCAGTTCCTGCCGGTTTCGATCGTGTTCTACTCAGCGTGTATCGTGCATGCCGGGCTCGGCCTGTGGGCGCTGTACGAACGGCGGCAGTTCCGCTGGAAGACAATGGAGCTGCTGCAGCTCACGCTCGGACTGACGATACCCTTGCTGATCATCGCTCATGTGCTCGGCGTGCGCGTGGCCTACAGCGTGTACGGCAGCGAGATCCTGTATCCGCAGGTGCTGTTCGCCTATTTCGTTTCCTTTCCCGCCTGGCGGCTGTGGGGCATGATTGCCGCGATCCTGGTGGCTTGGATCCATGGCTGCATCGGCCTCAACATGTGGCTGCGGATGAAGCCGTTCTACGCGCGCGCAGCGCCGTTCCTGTTCGCCGCGGCGATCCTGCTGCCCGCGCTCGCCATGCTGGGCGTCTACCAGGGCGGGCGAAGCGTCGTCGACAATGACAGCGTCGAATGGCGCGCCGAAAACCTTTCCCAGGACAAGATCGGCACCGACGCACAGCATCACATGATCGATCTCTTCACCCAGTATTCCCTGATCGGATATCTCGGGCTGATTGCACTCGTGCTGCTGGCGAGAGGCGCGCGCGCCATGCACGAACGGCGCGGCGGCATGATCAACCTGTCCTACGGCAACGGCCGCACGGTGCGCGTGCCGAAGGGATTGACCGTGCTGGAAGCCAGCCTGCGCAATGGCGTGCCGCACGCTTCGGTCTGCGGCGGGCGCGCGCGCTGCTCGACCTGCCGCATCCGCATCATCGGCGATTGCAGCGGATTGCCGGCGCCCTCGCAGCGCGAGGCCTTCGTGCTGCACCGGGTCGACAACGACGATCCCGCCATTCGCCTCGCCTGCCAGCTCCGGCCGAACGCCGATCTATCGTTCTTCCAGCTGTTCCTGCCGCACACGGTCTCGGCCGACGGACATGCGGAGAATCCCACACGGATCGGCCAGGAGCGCTATCTCGTCAGCATGTTCGTGGACATGCGCGGCTCGACCCAAATGGCGGAAAAGCGCCTGCCGTTCGATACGGTCTTCATCGTCAACCGTTTTCTCGGCGCCGTGTCGGCCGCGGTGCTGGAAAGCGGCGGCCGGCCGAACCAGTTCGTCGGCGACGGCATGCTCGCGCTGTTCGGGCTGTCGGTGAGCCGCCGCGAGGCGTGCCGGCAGTCCCTGCGCGCGGCGGCATTGATTGCAGCCAACGTCGAGGAGCTCAACCAGTTCCTGAGCCACGATCTGCGCGAGCCGATCCGCTTCGGCATCGGCATCCACGGCGGCGAGGTGATCGTCGGCGACATCGGCTATCGCGACCACATGGTGTTCACCGCGCTCGGCGATCCCGTCAATGTCGCCGCACGGCTGCAGGACATGACCAAGGCGCTGTCGTGCGAGGTCGTGATTTCCGATGAGGTGCGCGCCACCGCAGGGCTCACTGCTGACGCGTTGCCGCAGCAGCAGATGGAGATTCGCGGCCGCAACGAGCCAATGATCGTGCGGTCCGTCACAGACGCGCGAACATTGTCGGCGCTGGTCGCCGACCTCGAAGCCGTCGCCGCCTGACATTAACCATCCGAGACCCGTTCCTGAAGCGTCGTTCAGCAACCTGAGCGAACTGTAATGCGCGTCTCCTCGAACCGGGATCTCCGACGATGCGACCGATCAGCGATGGGTGAAATTGAAACCTGCGCCACGGCGCAATCAAAGGAGTAAGACATGTTTCGCAAAGTGAACCTCGCCCTCGTTGCCGCTGCCTCGCTCGGCGTCATGGCGCTGTCCTCGACGGCTGCTTCGGCAAAGCCGCCGATGATCTGGAATCCGAAGCCGAACCATCAGCACCATCACCACTGGCACCCCGGCTTCGGCCTCGGACTCGTCACCGCCGGCTATCTCGGCTGCTATCAGAAACGCATGGTGCTGACGCCGGTCGGCTACCGCTGGCGCACCGTCAATGTGTGCATGTACTGATCGAAGCCTTCCGCCTGCGCAAACCCCGGCTGCTGATGCGGCCGGGGTTTTGCGCTTGGAGCGGCGAGAGCGACATCGCGGGAACCAGCTGGGGACGCTGCGAAAGCATGAATTGACACGTGAGGCGCGGGTGCGACATTTTGGCAGGCATGGCCCCGGTGATGACCGGTGAGAACAAAGAGCTTCGGAGGAAGCCATGCTCAACCGACGGGAATTGATGCAGCGCGCCGGCATGGCTGCGCTGGCGACCGGACTTTCGGCAAAGGGCGCGCTCGCGCTGGAAACCGTTACTCTGCCATTCGGCAATGGCGAGCGGCCGCTGGTGCGATATCCGCAGAAGCGGCCGATGATCGGCCTGACCAGCCGCCCGCCGCAACTGGAAACCCCGTTTTCAGTTTTCAACGAGGGGCCCATCACGCCGAACAACGCCTTCTTCGTGCGCTATCACCTTGCCGACGTGCCGCTCAACATCGATCCCGACAAGTTCACGCTCGAGGTCAAGGGCAAGGTCGACAAGCCGCTGAAACTTTCGCTGAACGACATCAGGAAGATGCGCGCAGTAGAGATCACCGCGGTGAACCAGTGCTCCGGCAACAGCCGCGGTTTCTTCACCCCGCGCGTCGCCGGCGGCCAGCTCGGCAATGGCGCGATGGGCTGCGCACGCTGGCGCGGCGTGCCGCTGAAAGCCGTGCTCGACATGGCCGGCGTGCAGGCGGGCGCCAGGCAGGTGACCTTCAACGGGATGGACGGCCCGGTCGCCGACAAGACACCCGACTTCATCAAGGCGCTCGACATCGATCACGCGCGCGACGGCGAGGTGACGCTCGCCTATGGCATGAATGGCGAGGATCTGCCGGTTCTCAACGGCTTTCCGCTGCGCCTCGTCGTGCCCGGATATTACGGCACCTACTGGGTCAAGCATCTCAACGAGATCAGCGTCATCGACGGCGTCTATGACGGCTTCTGGATGAAATCCGCCTACCGGATTCCTGATACGCCCAACAACAGCATCGAACCGGGCACCGCGCCGAAATCGACGATCCCGATCAACCGCTTCACCGTGCGCTCGTTCATCACCA
>JAEZEU010000248.1 GCA_023432885.1 Pseudomonadota bacterium
GTTCGTGGTCGAAAAGGCTTTTGCCGAGCGCTAGATTCCTCCCGAGCGCAGGCATTCACTGGGCGTGATGACGATGTCGCCACGCCCTTTCTTTTTGTGGGTACGCACGCTTCCACCACTCGTCATGCCCGGGCTTGTCCCTAGCATGTTCACACATCTCGGGCCGCCGGCGACTTGCCAGATCGTATGAAGTCTGAATCCATCGGGAGGGTTGTGCCTGATGGAGCGAGCGATGGAAGGCGGATTGGGACGGTTTGGGGACCGGCGCCTGGAAAAAGGGGGGCCGGTTTGCTGGCCCGTCTTGTCAGCGTCGGTCAGTCTGGGATCAGTGTTCGGCGCGTCGGCGGGGATCGAGCTGGCGAGATCCGCATCACGCGTTTCCTGCGCAATCGGCGGGTGACCCCGGAGGAGATGGTGACCACGGCCCGGTTGCGGACTGCAGGGCTGGTCAGGGGCCGCCATGTTCTGGCGATACAGGACACCACGAGCTTGCGAGACGATGGCAAGCTCGACAGTCTGAGCCTCCATGCGATGATCGCCGTGGACGCTGATGACGGCGCATTGCTTGGGCTGGTCGAGGCGGTGTTCCTCAAACATGTCGGCGGCAAGAAACGTCAACGGGCAGTGCGAGCCTTTGCGGACAAGGAGAGCCGGCGCTGGCTCGACGCCACCTGCACAGCGGCAGGATTGTCTGCTGACGGTGCGACGTGCGTGACGGTTGTCGCCGATCGAGAGGGCGACATTTACGAGGAATTTGCCTGCCGGCCCGTCGAGACCGAACTGCTGATCAGAGCCAACTACGATCGGGCCCTGAAGGATGGAGGCACGCTCTACAACTGCCTGGATGACGTAGCGGAGTTGGGCCGGGAAGTCATCGATCTGCCGGCCCGGCCGGGCCAGCCGGCACGGAAAGCCATTTTGGCGTTGCGAGCGCGGCAGATCAGCCTGCTGCGGCCAAGGCGCAAATGCCCGGGCGAAGAGGCCAAATTACCGAAGCAGGTCACGCTCACTCTGGTGGAAGCGCGCGAGGTCGCTCCTCCTTCAAACATCTCGCCGGTGCATTGGCGACTGCTGACGACACATCAAGCGACAACATTGGTGGATGCGCAGCAGATCACGCGCCTGTATCGCCAGCGCTGGACAATCGAGCAGCTGTTCCGCCTCATGAAGACCAAGGGCTTCAACATCGAAGCCGTGCGCGTGGCCGAGGGCGGCCCATTCGAGAACTTGACCGCGGCAACGCTCGTCGCAGCGATCCAAGTCCTACAAATGGTGCGGGAGCGCGATGGTACAGCAGGCCGCCCGCTCGAGGATGTGCTTGACCCCAAGGATCGTCCGCCTCTCGAATCCATTTGCCGCACCCTCGAAGGCAAGACTGATCGGCAAAAGAACCCGCACCCCTCGGGTTCGCTTGCCTACGCAACGTGGGTATGCGCGCGCCTCGGCGGTTGGACCGGATACTACGGCAAACCAGGACCCATCGTCATCCTCCAGGGCCTGTTGGCCCTCAAGGCCATGCTCAGCGGCTGGAGGATTGCTCGCGATGTGTGAATCAACTAGGCCTGCGCCGGGGGATTCTTTGGTTGAGAAATCCTGAATCGTACTCAATCCCGCGCGCGACATCTGATTGCCGATCAGCCGCGCCACCGTATCGGCGCCCCCGCCGGCCGAATAGGGCACCACCAGCGTGACCCGTGATCGCCCGCGCCGAAGCCTCATTGAGTCCTGAAAACCGACAGCAGCCCTGCCACAAACCACGCGATCTACAGCCGCCCCGCCGCATCATTGCGCTCCCTGGTCTTCTTCTGAGCGAATCGAATCGTCCAGACGTGGCCAAAGGCAACCGCCGAGAGCCGATCGTGGCACGCCGGCGCGCGGGGACGGCTCAAAAAAGTGGAGAAAATTCAAGGTCCGCGGGCACGATCCAGGCAAATCTGGGGTTTGCCGGAAAAATGCCCCGTTCCGGGGTGACAAGCCGCTCGGGAATGGGCGACAATCTCTCGGAAGTTGTGGTGTGAGGATTCTACGCTTGGGAACCGCGTCCAGCGGGTTGCTTTCTGTGGCCGCGATCGGGGGCCTGCTGGTGTTGGCGCCGGTGAGCGCGCATGCGCAGTGGTGGCGCAGCACGCCGACCGATTTCGAAGAGTGCGCGGCGGCGGCCGAGAAGACGCCGAGCCGTGACGAGAAGGCCAAGAAGCTTTCCGAGTGCAACGCCAAGTTCGCCGGCCGCCGCAAGCAGGGCGGCGGCTACACCTATTACGACTTCATGCAGAACCGCAATTTCGACATTGCGGGCCCCAACCCGACGCCGGAGGAGCAGAAGAAGATCGATGAGGAATACATCGCCTATCTCGACCGCGAGCGCCGCAGCGCCGCCGCTGCCGCGGCGCTCGCGGCGAAACAGCGGGAGGAGCAGCAGCGTCAGCAGCCGCAACAGGTCGCGCTGCGCACCGACATGAAAGTCCCGGTGCCGGTGGCAAGCCCGGCAAAGCAGCCATCGCCGCCGCGGGCACGCTCTCAAGGCGGCTGCCCGAAAGGCACCTTTTCCTGCGACTGGCCGCGGCTTTCCGAAGGGATCAATGGAATTAAAAAGCTGTTCAGCCCTCTGCCCCAGAAGGACAAGGGCAAGAAGAGCTGACGTTCACGCAGCGTGAGATGCCCACCGTCATTCCGCAGCGTCGCGCCAGCGATGAACCCGGAAATCCGGAAGTAAAGGAAAAGAAAACGGCGCGCCCCGAAATCTCGCGCGATGACCTCCAGATTCCGGGTTCGTGCTTCGCCTGCCCGGAATGACGAGTACGACGGCTTGCGCCGTTATTGTTGCGGGTACTTCTTCGGCTTCGGCTTCGGAGGACGCGGCGCGGGGGTCAGAGTCATGGTGGCGGTGCCGCGGCGGCTCTCCTGCAGCCGCGCGTCATAGCCGGGCGACGGGGTGGCCGTCGGGGGTACGGCAAAGGCGGGCGCCGCAAGGACTCCGATACTCGCAGCCGCGAGGGCTATCCAAATTCTGATCATGTCACCTCCACTCGGACCAAACCTTCGCGCGGCTTCAGCGCGATTTCAAGGCGGGGGTCTCGCCGCGGATCTCTTCCGGCGTCAGCCCGGGCGAGCCTTTGCCGTCGGCCTCCGCTTTCCGGATCAGTTCGACGATGCGGCGCGACAGCGGCGCGGCGAGCCCGTGCCGACCGGCGATCTCGGTGACCACGCCCTGCAGATAGTCGATCTCCGTGCGGCGGCCGCGCTGCAGGTCCTCCCACATCGAGGAGCGCGCCTGCGGATCGATCTTCATGGTCCGCCCGAGCACCAGCTCGAACAACGCATCGGGCAATCGCAGCAGCGGCGGCATCCAGCTGACCGGCAGCGGTGCGGTTGATAGGGGGCGGATGCCTTCCGCTGTTATCGCGGCCAGCGCTTCCGATACCTGGTCCGCATACAGAATGCGCCAGGACTTTTGCGCGAGCTGCTGGCGCAGTGGCAAATTGGCCAGCGCATTGAGCGCATTGTTCAGGTTGAGGAGCAGCTTGCCCCATTGCACGCCGGCGATGTCATCGGAGGCGCGCATCTTCAGGCCGGGCACCGAGAGCATTTCCGACGTCCCGGCCTCATCCCGTTCGATCACGATATCGCCGGAGGTAGCGCGATGGAACCGTCCCTCGCCGAGCGCGATCACGTTGTACGGCACCATGCCGCCGAGCACACGACGGCCGGGCAGCTTTTCGCGAAGCAGCGCGACATTGCTGATGCCGTTTTGCAGAGAGACAATCACGGCGTCGGCAGGCGCGTGGTCGGCAATGATTCCCGCCATCGCTGCGGTATCGGCGCTCTTCACCGTCACCAGCACGACGGCGGCATCGGCTAAAACCTCAGGATTTTCGGACAAGGTGAACTGGTTGGCCGAGAGCAGCCGGTCAAACCCGTCAAAGCTCGTCAGGTGCAGGCCGTGCGCCTCGATCTCGCCGATCACCCGCGGCCGCGCCAGCAACGCTACCCGGCGGCCTCCGGCCGCCAGCAGGCCGCCGACGAAACAGCCGATGCTGCCCGCCCCCGCGACACCGATCGGCCGTTCCGAGTTCATCCAGCCGCCTCCCTGCAGCTGGTTCGATAGCAGACGAGGACCTGCTGCCTACGGACACCGCTATCCGCCCTGCCTTGTAACCGTCATGGGGGGCCGTTATCTTTTCACGCGCGGGGCAGTAATTGCGGGAGACCATTATGGGTTTACTCGACGTACTGAACGGCATGCAGCAAGGCCCGCGCGGCCCTTCCAAACCGAGCACTGACACCGGCGGCGGCATGTCGCCGATGACCATGGCGATCCTGGCGCTGCTCGCCTGGAAAGCGGTAAAGCATTTTGGCGGCAGCCAGCCCGGCGCTCAAAATTCGCCTGCGCCGACCCCGGCGCCCTCGCCCAAAACCGTCAGTGCCGACCAACCGGCCGGCAGTGGCGGCATCAGCGATCTGCTGAAGGGCGGGCTCGGCGGCCTGCTGGCGGGCGGCGCCGCCGGCAGCATCCTGTCCGGTGGGCTCGGCGAACTCTTGAAGCAACTGCAGGAGGGCGGCCAGGAAGAAGCAACCAAGTCGTGGGTTGGCAAGGGCGAGAACAAGCCCATTGCGCCCGGAGATCTCGCAAACGCCCTCGGTGCTGACCAGATCGATTCCATCGCTGCACAGAGCGGCATGTCGCGCGACGAGCTGCTGCAGGGACTGAGCAAGTACCTGCCCGGCGTGGTCGATCACCTGACGCCGGAAGGACGGCTGCCGGACGAGAACGAATTATCGCGCCGTATCTGAGGCCGGACCTGCAAAAGGGGCCACACCATGAGCGGAATCATCTGGATTATCGTCGTCGGCTTCGTCGCCGGGATCATCGCGCGTTTACTGTCGCCGGGACCGAATAATCCGAGCGGCTTCATCCTGACCACGCTGCTCGGCATTGCCGGCGCATTCCTCGCGACCTGGGTCGGCCAGGCCATCGGCCATTACAGCCCCGACCAGGGCGCAGGCTTCATCACCGCCACCATCGGCGCGCTGGTAGTGCTGTTCATCTGGAACCGGCTGGTCGCACGGGGCGCGATACAGGACTGGAACAGGTGACGGCGTGACGCAGTGACCCCGTCATTCGCGATGATGCGCAAGCACCAGACCCGGATATCGAGATTCTCAGGGGCGCACGGACGCCCCTGAGTTCGGGGCATCGCAGCGACCCGGAATGAATCTACCTCACTGTATCAAATGCAAGCCCGCATCCATCCGGACGAACTCGCCCGTCATCTGGCCGGACTGCGGCAGCGCGAGGAAGCACACGAGTTGCGCGATGTCTTCGGCTGTCGAAGCCGACTTCAGCGGCACCCGCGCGATCACGCTGTCGCGCACCTGCTTGGCGCCTGCCTCGCCCCGGCCCTTGGTGAACCAGGGCGTATCGATATAGCCGGGGCACACGGTATTGACGCTAATGAGCGGCGCCAGCGCGCGCGCCAGCGATTGCGTCATGGTGTTGAGCGCGCCTTTGCTGGCGGCATAGGCCACCGACGAGCCGCCGCCGGAAATGCCGGCCACCGACGAAACGTTGACCACGGCC
>JAEZEU010000286.1 GCA_023432885.1 Pseudomonadota bacterium
GCCTGCCCGAGGCCAGCCGCGAGGAAAACCCCGTCAACCTCGACCCCCGCATGGCCAAGCTCGCCGGCGGCGTCCACCGCCTCGACGGCCAGCTCATGGTCGTCCTCGATGTCGATCGCGTCCTCGACCTCGCGCCGGAAATGAAGGCGGCATAAGCCGGACGGCTAGCCGCAAGATTCAAAGATTGGATTGGGAACGTCCCGTCAGGGAACTGGAAGAAGCAAGGGGCCGAACATGAGAACATGCCTGGTCGTTGATGATTCAAGCGTCATCCGCAAGGTCGCGCGCCGGATTCTGGAAGGTCTCGACTTCCAGATCATCGAAGCCGAGGACGGCGAGAAAGCGCTCGAAGCCTGCAAGCGCGAGCTGCCCGATGCGGTGCTGCTCGACTGGAACATGCCCGTCATGGATGGCTATGAATTCCTCGGCAATCTGCGCCGCATGCCCGGGGGCGATCAGCCGAAAGTGGTGTTCTGCACCACAGAGAACGATGTCGCTCATATAGCCCGGGCGCTGCATGCGGGCGCCAACGAGTACATCATGAAGCCGTTCGACAAGGACATTGTGACGGCCAAGTTCCAGGAAGTCGGACTGATCTGAGCCGCGTTCGATCCCGGCGGTCTCGCGGCCTTCGGCATCTTCGTTTCCGGTGTGTGCCGCAAGTGCCGTATTGGTGGAGTAGATGAGTACTTCCTTGATGAGTTCCGCAATCCATGGTGCGGTCCGGCAAGAGCCGATCCGCGTCATGGTGGTCGACGATTCGGTGGTGATCCGCGGCATGATCGCGCGCTGGATCGATGCCGAACCCGACATGAAGGTCGCGGCCTCGCTGCGCACCGGCCTCGACGCCGTCAACCAGCTCGAGCGCATCAACCCGGATATCGCGGTGCTCGATATCGAAATGCCGGATCTTGACGGCATTTCGGCGCTGCCAAAACTGCTCGCCAAGAAACGCGATCTCATCATCATCATGGCCTCGACGCTGACGCGCCGCAACGCGGAGATCAGCTTCAAGGCATTGTCGCTCGGCGCCTCCGACTACATTCCCAAGCCCGAGAGTACGCGCGAGGCCGCCGCTGCCGATATCTTCCACCACGACCTGATCCAGAAGATCCGCCATCTCGGCGCCAAGGTTCGCCGCGCCTCCGTGGCCAGCCCGCCGCTGGCTCCCGCGCCGGAGCGAATACAGCCGGCGGCGAAGCCAGCACATGCCGTGCCGGCAGCAGCGCCGGCGCGTCGCCAGTTCGGCCTGACTGCGCCGCGGGTCCTGGTGATCGGCTCATCGACCGGCGGTCCGCAAGCGCTGATGTCGCTGGTGACCGAGATCGGTCCGGTGATCGACCGCCACCCCGTGCTCATCACCCAGCACATGCCGCCGACATTCACCACGATCCTCGCCGAGCACCTCGCGCGATCCAGCCGCAGGCCAGCTGCGGAAGCTGTAGACGGCGAGACCGTCAAGCCGGGCCGCATCTATCTCGCGCCCGGCGGGCGTCACATGAAGGTGGTGCGCCACGGCGCCGACGTGGCGATCGTGCTCGACGACGGCCCGCCGGTGAACTTCTGCAAGCCCGCGGTCGACCCCCTGTTCACCTCCGCGGTCGATATCTGGCACGGCGCGACGCTCGCCGTGATCCTCACCGGCATGGGCTCCGATGGTCTGCGCGGAGGCAGGGACATCGTCGATGCCGGCGGCAGCGTGATCGCACAGGACGAACCCACCTCGGTGGTGTGGGGCATGCCGGGCGCGGCGACCAATGCGGGCATCTGCGCCGCGGTGCTGCCGCTAAATCAGATCGGGCCGAAACTCGTTCAGTTGTTTTCCGGAGTTCGTCCGTGACGCCTTCGGATTACGATTATCTGCGCAGGCTGCTGAAAGAGCGCTCCGGCCTCGATCTGTCGGCCGACAAGAAGTATCTGGTCGAAAGCCGTCTGGCGCCGTTGGCGCGCAAGGAAGGCCTGCCCGGAATCGGCGAACTGGTGCAGAGGATGAAGGGCGGCGCGGATGCGCTGGTCGTGGAAGTCGTCGAAGCGATGACCACCAACGAGACCTTCTTCTTCCGCGACAAGATTCCGTTCGATCATCTGAGGGAAGCGCTGCTGCCGACGCTGATCCAGGCGCGCGCGGCGCGGCGCTCGATCCGCATCTGGTGCGCGGCGTCTTCCACCGGACAGGAGCCCTATTCCATCGCGATGATCGTGAAGGAGATGCCGGCGCTCTCGGGCTGGCGCATCGAGATCGTCGCAACCGACCTGTCGCAGGCGGTGTTGGAGAAGTCGAAGTCCGGCGTGTTCAGCCAGTTCGAGGTGCAGCGCGGGTTGCCCATCCAGATGTTGGTGAAGCATTTCAAGCAGAACGGCGATCTCTGGCAGATCAACCCGGACATCCGCGCCATGGTGCAGCACAAGCAGCTTAATCTGCTGCAGGATTTCTCCCATCTGGGCACCTTCGACGTGATCTTCTGCCGAAACGTGTTGATCTACTTCGACCAGAACACCAAGGCTGCAATCTTCGATCGCATGTCGCGGATGATCGAGCCCGATGGCGCGCTGGTGCTCGGCGCGGCCGAGTCCGTGGTCGGCATCACCGACGTCTTCAGGCCGTATCCGGACCGCCGGGGCATGTACTGCGTGAACAACATGCGCCCGCGGGCGTCGTCGGCACTGCCGCTGAAGCTGGTGGCAGCCGCACGTTGAGAAGAGGTGATCATGCCGCTCCTTCGCGCCGGCATCGGTCTCTTGCTTCCGTTCGTGCTCATCCTGATCGGTCTGCCGTCCTATGCCGCCCTGCTGGCGGCCACCGCTGTCGGCCGGGGGCGATCGGCGACTTTCTCGAGCGACGAATCTCACATGATCGCGTGCGGCAGAAACGAGACGTGTTGCCGGTAGGCGAGGGCGCGTTCAATCCCGGAT
>JAEZEU010000299.1 GCA_023432885.1 Pseudomonadota bacterium
ATGGTTTGCTCGGCGAAGGCAGCCGTATTGCTGTTGCGGATGCGGACGCGCCCTTTGTGGACGGGCTGCGCGATCAAGAATTGTCGTGGAAAGAATTTTCTTTTCTTCGCGAAGCGACAAGGGCGATTTCTGTCACGCCGAACTTCAAAGAAGTTGTGTCGTTCTTCAGGTCACGTGCCGGTGATACGCCGGCTGGCTATCGCATAGAGCGCGAGTTTGCGCGTGACGGCCGTCTGTTGTTCGATCTCGTTCGCGACATTGGGTACGAAGCGAACGGTCGCAAGCGCGCAATCCCGCTGATTTTCTCTGCGGATTCCGCAAATCCATATGAAGTTGCGCCGATCAGCAACCTCATCGGAAATCTCACCTGCAATCCGGGAATTATCTACGATCTATTCTTGAATAATCCGAAAGCGAATGTAGGCAACAAGTTTCGTACACGGGAAGAAGTGATAGCTGAACTCGGGCGAATCCTCGGGCCGGGCTGCGATATCAGTGTCGAACTGAACGATCCGTTCGAGCCAAGCCTCGATCGCATCCTCGAGGAAATCGCGCCCTTCGAGGAGATTCTCTCTAAGCATCGCCTGATCGTAAAGGTGCCGCACACCGGGCCGGTGAATGGAGCCAACATTGAACAGCTCCTGCGCGACAAGGGCAGGCTCGATCTTCGCTACGATCAAGGCAGTACTGCGGACTATCTGCGCGGACACAATCTCGCGCTCAAGCTGCAAGAGCGCGGCTATCGCATCAACTTCACGTTGATGTTTGAGCCGCATCAGGTGCCGATGGCACTTCAGGCTAAGCCCGCATTCATCAATGCCTTTGTCCGGCACCGCCTCATCGCGAGCACGAACTTTCAAGAAGCGCTCGAGGAGTTCGAAAAGTCAAAGGACAACGCAGTGCTTGAGAAGCTTCGCGATTACATGCTGGCAAACGATTATCTTGCCGCCGGCGAAGACAAAACCGAGCTTTCCCGCGTCAAGGCAATTGCAGAGGCTTGCCTGAGAAACCGCCGCTTCGAAGAACACGAAGGAGCCGACGGCCTTGATTGTGCCCGCGCAGGTTTGCGCTGGTTGAAAACGGCGAACCTCCCCGAAACCAAGCTGATTATTTGCAGCATGGAAGGCGACATGAACTTCCCGGACGTCATCCAGATGCTCATGGAGGACGAGTTTCAGGATATGCAGGGGCGCGTCGTCATCACGTCCGAGCCGAATTATATCGCTCGCTTCTGTAGCACGCCGCAAGTGATCGCTTATCAGCGGCGTTTCCTCAAGGCTGTTCAATCGAATTCGCAAAAGGTCGTTGCGCAATGAAGGGGAGTGACAGTATTGTCGATCTTTTGGTGATCGGTGGGGGTATCAATGGCACTGCGATCGCGCGAGACGCCGCGGGCAGAGGCCTCTCCGTTATCCTATGCGACAAGCAGGACCTCGCGGAGGGGACTTCCTCCAAGAGCAGCAAGCTCATTCACGGTGGCTTGCGTTATCTGGAATACTACGAGTTCCGACTGGTGCGCGAAGCGTTAGCCGAACGCGAAATTTTGATGAAGACGGCGCCGCATGTTGTGTGGCCACAAGAATTCATTCTGCCACATACGAAAGAATTGCGGCCGGCGTGGCTCGTGCGGCTGGGGCTGTTTCTCTATGACTATATCGGTGGCGCGCGCAGCCTTCCGGCCTGCCACAGCGTCAATCTTCACAAGGAGAAGGTTGGTGAGGAGATCAAGCCGGAATTTAAGCTTGCTTTCTCCTATTGGGATTGCCGCTCGGACGATGCGCGTATCGTTGCGCTGAACGCGGTTGATGCGCGCGAACGCGGCTCCGAAATCCTGCCCCGTACTGCGTATGTATCGTCAGACTACAACGGAACATTCTGGCGTGTCCGGTTGCAGGACCAACGTACCAAGCAGGAGCGCGAAGTACGTGCCCGTGTGATCGTGAACGCGGCGGGGCCCTGGGCGAACGGCGTATTGCGTCAACTGCTCGGAAAAACCGTGAAGGAAAGCGTACGTAACGTGAAGGGCAGCCATATTGTGTTGCCCAAGCTCTACGAAGGCAATCACGCCTACTTCCTCCAGAATCACGACAAGCGAATTCTGTTTGTGATCCCCTATGAGCGCGACTACACGCTCGTCGGCAATACGGACGTGTCGTTCGACGATGAGCCTGCAGCGGTCCAAATCAGCGCGGATGAATCTAAATACATGTGTGACATTTGCAGCCGCTACTTCAAAAAACCGGTGCGGCCAGAGGATGTTGTCTGGTCCTGGTCGGGTCTGCGTCCGCTTTATGACGACGGACAGGACAACATCTCTGCGATTACTCGTGATTACGCGATGAAAATCTATCGCAATGAGGAGGGTGGGCCGATCCTTTCCATCTTCGGCGGCAAGATTACGACCGGACGCCAGCTTGCGGAGAGCGCAATGCGCGCTTTGCGCGAGTTGTTTCCGTCGATGGGGCCGAGTTGGACACATCACTCTCCACTGCCGGGCGGTGACATGCCTGCCGGCGATTTCGGTGGGTTTGTCGCGAGATTAAAGAGGCAATATCCGGCGCTGCCGGCTGTGATCGTGGAAGATTATGCGCGGCGTCACGGCACGAGAGCCTGGAAGATTCTCGATTCGGTGAGGACCGTGAAAGACCTTGGCATTGATTTCGGTGGCCATCTCTATGAGCGTGAAGTGCGTCATCTCATGGAGGAGGAGTATGCGCTGACCGAAGAGGATATTCTTTGGCGCAGGACCAAACTCGGTCTGCGCGTGCCGAAGGATGGCGTCGCTCGCTTGGCGGCGTGGATCAAGTCTGCAAACAGCTCTGCACAAAAGATAGCAGGGGAGGGAGGAGAACAGAATGACTGACAAGGGAGACAAATCGTCGGCGCTTCTCATATCGAAGCGCAGACTTCTCAAGCTGGCTGGCGCGGGCGGTGCGGTTGCACTTGGCTCGACGCTTTCCGCGCCCTATGTCTGGGGCCAGGCAAAGCCGGTCTTTATTCGCTTCATGTATCCCGTCGGCGTTTCGGGACCGCTGGCCAAAGAAATGGCCACAATGGTTCAGGACTTCAACGACGCGCATCCGAATATTGTCTGCGAGCATGTCTATACCGGCGACTACGATCCGACCGAGCAGAAGATTCTGACGGCCATTCACGGCGGTAATCCACCGGATGTGTTTCTCACCATTCTGTCGGCTATGCGCAGCTTCCTTGCGCTCGATGCGCTTGCCGACATCACTGATCTCGCAAAGAGGGATGGCATCTTCGATGACTTCCACCCTGCGCTTATGGGCACGGCTATGGATAACGGTAAGCTCTATGGCCTGCCGTTCCAATCCAGTACGGCAATGCTGTTCTGGAATAAGGATGCCTTCAAGGAGGTCGGGCTGGATCCGGAAAGGGCGCCTGCTACCTGGGACGAAATGCAGGAGTACGCGAGTAAGCTTACCAAGCGCAGCGGCAACGATGCCGAACGCTGGGGCGTCACAATCGGCGGAGGCTGGCACGACTGGTTGTTCGAGTCTTTCGTGCGGCAGAACGGCAAGGTGTTCTGGGATCCCAACAACGTCTCGTTTAACATTCCTGAATCGGTCGAGGCGCTCGAATTGTGGTCGGCGATCGCGAATAAAGACCGCGCCATGCCGCGTCACTCGACTTGGGCGTCTTCGTCGGCTGACTTCGTCGCTGGTCGCACCGCGATGCTCTATCACACCACCGGCATCATGACCTTCATCAAGGACTCTGCTAAGTTTAAGTGGGGTGCGGCGTTCATGCCGAAGAAGAAGACCTACGGCAGCGTGATCGGCGGTGGTCCGCTCTGGATCGCCAAGAACATTCCCGAAGAACGCAAGCAGGCTGCATACACCTTCGCGAAATGGATGACGTCCACAAGGGGCACCACCCGCTGGGGTCTTGCGACAGGCTATGTTCCCGGCCGCAAGTCCGCATGGGATCTGCCCGAGGTGAAGAAATATGTCGGGGAAGCGCCAGGTATTCGCACGGCATGGGATCAGCTCGAGTATGCTGGGGCGTTCCTTCAGGTGCCACAATACCAGAAGGTTCGTGAAATCCTGAAGAGCTCGCTCGACATGGTGCTCGACGAGAAGGCGAAGCCGAAAGAGGCACTCGATCGCGCAACCGAACTTGCGAACCGCGAAATCGCTCGCGTAAGTCGGGCTCGCAAGAAGTAATAGTGGAATCCGGCTTCTTCGACTGCGGGCAAGGAAGTCGGATTCACGCCCTCAAGCAAAGATTATCTGGAAGCTAGAGTGAGATGCTTTATACAGGTGAAGTCTCCAAGATGAAGACGCCTCCGAGAGCAGGCGTATCAAGGTGGTTCCGGAGTGTATCGGATACTGTCGCAGCCATTTTCTTGCTGCTTCCCTCGCTTCTGTTTTTGGCCGTTTTTACTTATTGGCCAATCATTCAAACAATCGACCTTTCACTGCATGAATTTTCGCTCGGTAGCAGCGAGCGGCATTTCACCGGCCTCGATAATTTCGAGCGGGTCTATGACGACGACCTGTTCTGGAGGGTGATGAAGAACACGATTGCTTATACGGTGATTACGCTGCCAGTCGCGATCGCAGTTGCACTCAGTATGGCGCTACTGGTCAATGGCAAGCTTAAGGCAGCCTGGTTTTATCGTACAGCATTCTTTTATCCCGTGATGATTCCCTCGGTTGCTGCCGCTCTCGTGTGGGTATTTATCCTTGCGCCGGGCTACGGTCTGATGAGTCACGCGCTGGACGCGCTCGGGTTGCCTCCGATCGAGTGGCTTTACAGTTCATCCTGGGCACTTCCTGCCATCATTCTCGTCAGTGTCTGGAAATTGTCCGGTTATTTCATGATCATTATGCTCGCCGGTCTCCAGCTCATTCCTGATGACCTATATGAGGCCGCCGATCTAGAAGGCGCGACCCTTCCGCAGAGACTGTTTCACATTACGCTACCGCTACTATCGCCGACTCTCTACTTCATTCTGATTATCGGTCTGCTGCACACGTTCCAGATTTTCGACTATGTCTACGTCATGACGGCCGGTGGTCCGGCGGACAGCACGAATGTTCTGATCTATTTGATCTATCAGAATGCATTCCGTTACTGGGATATCGGCTATGCGGCGACGCTCGCATTGATCTTCATTGCGCTCAGCACTGTTACGCTCCTCATCATCGGCGCCACCGTGGGCCGCAAGATCTTCTATCAGGGATCCTGAACCATGCAGGAATCCGCTGCAAAGACCGTTTCTCGTCATGGAATTCTCGCCGGCCTGGCAGTTTTTTGGCTTGCGCCGCTCGCCTGGATTTTGCTCACTTCAGTGAAGAAGAGAACGGAAGTGTTCTCGCCGACACTTTCTGTTTTTCCCGAGACGTTCGAATGGGCGAACTATCTCAAAGCGATTCAGACTGCGCCCTTCGGAACCTTCATGGTCAATAGCGTCCTCGTAGTGTCGCTGATCCTTACCGTTCAGCTTGTGACGATTACGCTCGCGGCTTATGCATTCACTCGGCTGAAATTCAGGGGGAAAGAATTCGTCTTCTATCTCTTTGTATTGCAGATCATGTTTCCAATCCATCTCACGTTCTTGCCGAACTATCTGACGATCAAGAACATGGGTCTTTTGAATACGCTGGTCGCGATGGCACTTCCGTTTCTGGCGAGCGGGTATGGCACCTTCATGCTGCGTCAGGCGTTCCGTCAGGTGCCGATCGAGTTCGCCGATGCCGCCCGCATTGATGGATGCGGACATTTGCGCATCATCTGGCATGTCTATGTACCTCTGGTGAAACCGACACTGATGGCTTTTGGCATCATAAGCGTTGTCACACACTGGAACGACTATTTCTGGCCGTTGCTCGTAACGGACAGCGAAAGCGTGCGGACGATGCCGATTGGTCTTGGCATGCTCGCGCAATCGGAGAGTGGCGCGGACTGGACGCTTCTGATGGCGGCGACGATTTTCATGATCTCTCCGTTGTTTCTGGCCTTTTTGATTTTCCAGCGCCGCTTCATCTCGAGTTTTATGCATTCCGGACTGAAGTAGTCCCGATAACGAGTTTGGAAGAATTATGAGACGTCTCAGACGGGCGAAGATCGTCGCGACCGTCGGTCCTGCTTCGTCTTCTCCTACAATGCTGCGCAAACTGTTTCTTGCGGGCGTTGACACGTTCCGGCTGAATTTCAGTCACGGCCGTCAAGAAGATCATGCCGCAGTCTTTCGCGCGATCCGCCAACTGGAAAGCGAGTTGAAACGGCCGATCGGAATTCTGCAGGATCTACAGGGGCCCAAGATCCGGATAGGTACACTGCGCCAAGGTTCGGTAACGGTCGCGACCGGTTCCATGGCGTGTTTTCGCCGGTCTGCAGAGGGAGGCGACACGCAATCTCTTCCGCTGCCACATCCGGAGGTGTTCGCGGCGGTCAAGCCGGGACAGGAGTTATTGATCAACGACGGCCGGGTGCGGCTGAGAATTGTGGCGCTCGACGGTGAAAGAATCGAAGCCGAAGTTCTTGCCGGAGGCGAGATATCGGAGCGCAAGGGGGTCAATCTTCCTGATACGATGCTCGATCTTTCGCCTCTCACATCGAAAGATCGCGAGGATCTTGCATTCGGGTTGTCGTTGGGCGTGGACTGGGTGGCTCTTTCCTTCGTGCAGCGCGCAGGCGATCTGATGGAGGCAAGAGCCTTGATCGGCGATCGCGCTGCTCTGATGGCAAAAATCGAGAAGCCATCTGCGATCGGCCAGATCGGCGATATCCTCAGGTTCAGCGACGCAATTATGGTCGCAAGGGGCGATCTCGGCGTGGAGATTCCACCGGAGGAGGTCCCAGGGCGTCAGAAGGAACTCGTACGTGCGAGCCGGCTCGCGGGAAAGCCGGTTGTAATCGCAACGCAGATGCTGGAGTCGATGACTGCTTCGCCAACGCCGACCCGTGCGGAATCATCAGACGTTGCGACTGCGATTTATGATGGCGCGGATGCTGTGATGCTCTCGGCGGAATCCGCATCCGGAAAATTCCCGGTAGAGGCGGTGGCGATGATGGACCGCATTATCCGGCAGACCGAGCAGCATCAACTCTATCGCTCGCTCGTTGCCGCCTCGGAGCCGGAAGTTGAGCAGACGCCACAACACGCAGTCGCCGGTCTTTCCGCAGATCTCGCGGAAGCGTTGCAGGTGCCCGCGATAGTCGCTTTTACTTCTAGCGGAAGTACCGCGCGCCGGATCGCCCGCAAGCGAGGTCCGACGCCCGTTATTGCAGTAACGTCCAGCGAACGAACATCGCGCTGCTTAAGCCTTACATGGGGTACTCATAGCGTGCTTTCCAGGGACATCGGCAGTTACGATGAAATGGTACGCGCTGCGATGGCAACAGTGGTCGCGGAGGAATATGCCCGTCTGCAGGATACGATCGTCGTTGTTGCTGGGATTCCGTTCGCAACGGCGGGCACCACGAACAATCTGAGGGTTGTTGAAGTGGGGATGTGAACGACGTCTAGCGCTTGAGAGCCGACCATGTATTGCGGGCGCTAAAGAGCTAACCAAGGATCAGTATTTCTGCAGCGGAAGACCGGTACCGACGCTGTTCAAAATGTAACGCCCAAATACACTCTTTAGTCGACGACGGTGGCGTCGATTCCTCATCAGGGCCGTGCCTGCGAAGGTTTCGTCCCACGACGATCCCGTGATGGAGTCGCTTCCGGACGTTCCGCGATAACAGGCATTGGCGTTGATGGTCTGGAGGTTCCAGGTGCTGCCATCGGCGAATGCGAACTTTTCGATGACCCGGTTAGCGGCTTGACTATAGAACTGGTAGTCGATCTTGATCGTTTTGCCAGTCGCGTTGATCCCGACAAGCATGTGCTGGCCGCTGCGGCTCAACGTGATATCGCTCGCATTCAGATTGGTAAACGTCAACGTATCGATGTCGGTCGTCGACGCCGACTCGTCATCGATCTCGTCGTTGCCGACACCCTACAGATATTATCCGCGAAGCGATCCATTCAGCATTTGTCAGATACCCCAAGGAAGACGACCCGGATCGCCTTCAAGCACGGCGGTCGCATCGAGCATGGCGCGCGTGGAACGTCATGCCCGAGCCGTCCGCCGTGTTAGCGATGATCAGGCGCAAGCCGCCGAGCGACGGCGGGGATAGCCAACACGTTAGTCAGGGGCCCGGCTGGGATCAACAGCCTCACTCACGCGTCGCGCGGACGCGATTGCGGGTTACGGGTACCCTGCGCACGGGGAGTCATCGGCAGCCTGTCTGGCCAGCGGCTTGGCTCAGTGTCGACCATTGGAAATGGCGAACATATCGTATTGGCGGCGATAGCATCGTTGCATTTACTGTGGTGAGATGCTTCCCGACAGAATATGGCATTGCCCACAATGGATACTTCAGAACGAGAAGACCTGTCGTTCCGACTACCTCGTGGCGATCAGAACGAGCAGTATCGATTACGAGCCAATCGATTAATACCTACTCCCAACTGTGCAGCTTCCTCCAAAGCGGATTTGGCTAGGCGGAAAAAGCTGGAGGAGATTAGAGCGATATCGCTGCAGCACACGCACAGCGCTCGTAGATGCGATCAACGAGTGCATGACTGAGCCGGCCGAAGAGGTAAGTGAAATACCGTCTTGATACGCACTCTTTCGGCCCGTATCGCCTGGGCGTGCTCGTCGAATACGGTCCGGGCGGCTACTCGCCGGGTCACACGAATGCCAGATCCGCCTTCATATATGCCACCGTTCTTGAGGGGGCGATCAGGAGCCAGGTCAACGGCGGACCGGTGACGGTCTAGAAGACCGGTCAGAGCTTCGCGGAACTGCCCGGCGACCGCCATAATGTGAGAGCCAATGCCAGCGAGAGCGAGCCGGCCAAGCTCATGGCAGTGTTCGTGGTGGACACGGAGGAGACGGAACTGACGATCCCCCTCGGAAACTGTGACCCAGATGCCTCCCAGGTGGTCAGACCGCGCGGTGGACATGGACCGGCCGGCCAGGCTGGCCACCAATCCGGGAGTACCCGGGGTGGCCCGCAGGCTGCTTGCCTACATCATCGCCTTTTCGGCGAAGGTTCGACCCCAGTTTCTCTCCCTCCGCCAATGCCTTCCGACAAGCTTTTGAAAGCTGCACAAACTAGTTGCGCTCTGAAGAAGTTAGGAACGCAGCCACTGGAGACATACCAAGGGATTGGTGAAGCGCGATCGGCCTGCGGCGGTGCGCAGGGACCTGGCACCTCGACGACTACCCGCCAAGTATTTCCTTTCGACTGCAAGTATGGATGCGGGTTACCTAACCACCTCCCATGAACCACCCCTCGCTATGTGTGTGGACGCAGCGCGCTTCGCCCGATCTGAAACGGTAAATTGGACTCACTCCCCGTGAAGATCGGCAAGGAATAACGTACGACGATCCGTTTGCAGACCATCCAGGTGCTGTCCCTCGCGGTTGCGTTATTCGTTTGGGCGACTCTTGTCGTTCCTCGAATGTCTGCTGGCGAGGAGGCCCGACAGCAAGTTGTAAAGAGCGCTGGGAACAGCGAAAGAGGGCCCGGTTGGTCGTCGCTTAATTTTTCAATTTCCTCCCGACGCCAGCCGAGCTTCGCCTGGTGAAATTCGCCTTCACCTTGCGAACGAGAACATCCTCGGCCGATACCTTACGATGAAGCTGCGGTCTGCGCTGTAGCTATGGATTTAGCGTAGATGCGGATTTCTCGATAACGTCGGAAGCGTTGAACACGAACGCCGATGACTCCTCATCAAACGAGTCCCGATAGCGATTATCCAGTCTTTCGCGGATAGCCGCCGAAGGAGATTGAATTTGATTCAGCGCGCAAAGCCATCGCAGATGCAAAAGCGCGGGCAAGTTCAAGGCAATCGAGTTATCTCGTGTGCGGTCGGCGGCGGTCGAGGTCTATCGCCGAGGGCACGCCAGAGAAAATATATCTTGGTCTGGACGCGAGCGACAGACACGCGCTCAAGAATCTATATCGGAAACTTCACGGGAGCGCCGTGATCCGAGCCGTTATCAGGCAATGAGAGATACTTTCCGCTTAGCACAAGGGAACGCACTGAGCCGGCCGAAGAGGTAAGTGAATTACCGTCTGATGCATGCGCACTTTTGCGACCCGTGTCGCCTGGCGATGCGAATCTAAAGAAGATGAGCGCGATCAAGAAGAGGGGGTATAGTCAATCGTCTCGAAATGCTATCGAGCGCTTGGGAGCGCCGGGCTGTCCTAATATGGCTTCGCTCTGAACTGGTTATCGACGTCAGATAACTACTCGCTCACCGCTTTCGCGGCCTGCCGCTTTCAGCCCACAATGCGCGCCTACCTTACCTCAATGGAGGTCATTGCGCCCATTCCAACAGCCGACGACATTCCGCGGGCAACGCCGTTCATTGAGTTGGTTATACCGAGGAGCAGTTCCTCTGGCGGGAAGGTGTCGGGCGAGATTGGTGCCGGGGCGCGCGGCCTTTTGAGAATGCTTACTAGTCTGAGTAAAATGAGGTTCCAGAATGGCACGTAACCTCGTCGACGGTTGGCCCCAGAATCCCATTCGCTCGACCATGTTGGCGTGGCGAGTACACAAGTTTGGACCGCCAGAGGCAATGACTTTGGAATGGATCCCCAGGCCAGATCCCGGTCCGGGCGAGGTTCTTGTCGATGTTCACGCAGCAGGAGTCGGTCCATGGGACGGCTGGATCAGGGCCGGCAAGAGTGCCTTGCCGCAACCACTTCCTCTTACACTCGGCTCTGATCTGTCGGGAACAGTCGCGGCCGTAGGATCCGGCGTTTCTGAAATCGCCGTTGGAGACCAGATCTTCGGCGTGACCAACACCCAGTTCCTTGGCGCTTATGCAGAGTTCGCTGTGGCTTCTGCTGGAATGCTCGCGAAGAAGCCAACCTCACTGAGCTATGCCGAAGCGGCTTCCGTTCCCGTCGTCGCGGTCACCGCGTGGCAAGCATTGTTCGAGCATGCCCGCCTCGAAGCCGGTCAGTCGGTAGTCATTCACGGAGCTGCGGGAAACGTCGGAGCTTACGCGGTTCAGTTGGCTCGTCGCGCCCGTCTGCGTTCGATCGCGACCGCGGGGGCCAAGGATGTTGAGTATGTGCGATCCCTGGGTGCTGACAAGGTATTGGACTATCACACACAACGGTTCGAGGATGAGGTGAAGAATATCGACGCGGTGCTCGATCTGGTTGGAGGTGAGACTCAAACACGTTCTTTTCAGATTCTTCGGCCAGGCGGCAAGCTGATCTCCGCCGTGTCCGAACCTGATCAACAACTCGCAAAGGATCACGGCGTAACTGCAACGTTCTTCTTGGTGGAAGTGGCGACCGAGCGGCTGCGTACAATCGCCAAACTCATTGACCGGGGGGAACTGAAAACCTGCGTAGGCGCAGTCTTCCCTCTGGCCGATGCGCGGGACGCGCACATGATGTTGGAGGGCCGGCGACTGGGGCCGAGAGGCAAGATCATTCTCGATGTGGAGGCCGCGCGCGAAGTCTCCGCGTCTGCTTGAATCCGGTATTGTCCAATTCGGTAGCCTCCACG
>JAEZEU010000365.1 GCA_023432885.1 Pseudomonadota bacterium
TGACACTGGCGCTCGGCAACGAGGACGTGCCGCGCAGCGCTCTGCAGGCCACACTCGATCAGCAGACCAACAGCGACCGCGAGCAGCGTGTCTTTGTTCGTGCAGACGGCGTCGTGGCATATCGCGAACTGATGAACGTCATGAACCTGCTCCGCCAGGCCGGCTATCTCAAGATCGCGCTGGTGGGCCTCGAGGACACCGGGCTGTTCGCGGGGCCCGGACAGGTGTCGCGGCCGCCGGCTCAACCTGCGACGCAACCGTGATTGACTGGCGCGATCCCGATGCTCGTCCTGACCGCAGGATCACGGCGATCTCGACCTTGCGATGGATCCTCGCGGTCTCGCTCGTCGTTGCGGTTCATGGTGCGGCCGCTTGGCTCGCGCTGCATTGGCAGTCGGCGCAGGCCGTTCCCGGCGGGCCGCCGGAGGCCGTGATGATCGAGCTCGCGCCGCTCGCCGTTGCGCCGGAGCCGACGATGGCCGACGTGGCGCCCGGACCGCAGGTCACGGAGACTCCGCTCGATCCGATGCCTGACCCACCGGAGGAGACGCGCGAGACACCAGAACGTATCGTTGAAGAGCCCAAGCCCGTCGAGCAGACGCCCGCGCCGACAACCGAGCCGAAGGTCGAGGTCCCGAAGCTGCCCGAAAGGGAACACGCGGACGCTGTGCTCCCGCCGCCACCGGCGGCGCAGAAGCAAGGGCGCAAAGAGCCGGCGCCGAAGCGAACCGCCTCTCCGCCAACGAGCGCACCAACCGTTAGGGCCCAGCAGCGCGCGGACCGCATCGCCGCGCCGGCCTCGAGCGCTGCGCAGGTCCCCGCTGCAGCAGCTGCAACCTGGCAAAGCGCCCTCATGGCGCACCTGAATCGACACAAGCGCTATCCCAGTGGGGGCGTCAGTTCCGGTGTCGCGACGGTGGCGTTCTCGATCGACCGCTCTGGGCGCGTATTGTCATCACGGCTCGTTCGTTCTTCCGGCGACCCGGCGCTCGATTCGGAAGCCGTCTCTCTCGCGCGACGCGCCAGCCCGGTGCCGGCGCCTCCCGCCGGCTTGGCAGACGGCACCTTCTCTCTTTCCGTCCCCATCCGGTTCAACCGATAACCCTGCATCCACCTGGATGCGACACGAGCACTACACGCCGTCCTGCATCCGCAATGCACCCTGCGCCTCGCGCACGAGCGCGAAGCCGAACGCTTTGGAGCGAAAAGCCCGCGGCCAGGAGATCAGCGTACCCTCTCGGGCAGTGTCTGGATGCCCTGCCTGCCTGGAGGCCTGGGACGTTGAGCTCCCGGGCCGCCCGGCGGCCGGGGGCGGTGAATTCCGGGCGGGCGAGGCCTCGGCGGACGGGCTGCCGGGTGGCTTGGCCGTCGCCATCCGTGCCAGCCGGCCGGACCACCCCAGCCGAAACCCCGTCTCCCTCTGAAGCCACACCGGTACCAGCCGGGGCCGCGCCATCCGGAGCCGTACCAGCAATAACGATGGCCGCGCCACATGAATTGAACGGTTTCCGCGGCGCCAAGCTCATCGGCAGCCTCATGCAAGCCGTGGTCCTCCGATAAAGCCGGCTTGCAAGCGGCCGCCAGTCGTCATCATCACCGCCGAAACAGCCGTCAAGGCGAGTGCCCACAAAGCCGATTTCCGCATGACTTACTCCTCGGGTTTGAGGCCCGGGAAGAGAGCCGGCCGAGGTGGCGGCAAATCCGAGTGCTGCAGTCGCGCCTTCTCGCCCGCTATCCTGCTCAAAGATCCCGTACAGCTCGCGTGCTGACTGCACGCTGCGTCGGCGGCGAACTGAGCGTGATCAGCTGCGAGTCGATGAGACGATGGCTGCGACATCGTGCTCGCTGCCGTTTCCCGGCGATCGTCGGCTCTGACCCCAGGCTTTGTCTCACACGATCAGGCAGCCCTCGGCTGAGCTGCGGCTGCGAGCGTGTCGCGCAGATGCTGCTCTCTCGTTTCATCGAGCGAGGTCTTCAGAACGGTTCCGCCCACATCCTTGATCTCGTTGAGAACCTTGTCGGCTGTCATGCTCTTGATCAGCAGGAACAGAACGGCGTCTCCCGGTTTCACTTTCGCCGCGAGATCCTTCATGAATTGATCGTTGATGCCGAAATCGGTCAGCGCGCCGCCCAATGCGCCGGCGCCGGCACCGACTGCCACGCCGATGAGGGGATTGAGGAACACCAATCCGAACAGCAGGCCCCAGAAGCTTCCGCCCGCAGCGCCCGCCATGGTGGTGTTGACGAGTTGATTGAGTTTCACCGAGTCTTCGGTTTTGACTGCGATCACGGCATCATTGATCGCGATCAGATATTCGGTCTGGAGCTTAAGAATCTTTTGCCGAACTTCTTCTGCCTTGGCTTCCGATGGGTAGACGATCGCAACGAGATCCGACATTGAACACTCCCAGAATGCAGCCCCATTACTTACGCGCTCGTGATGCGCGGGTAGGCTAACACGGGACTCAAAGCCCGCTGCAGGTCAATCACGCTCCCGTGTTCACAATTTAGGGATGTCTCGAACACCTGGCGCAATTGGGTAAGAGTGGCTGTCATATGAGTCGTGGGCCGCGCAGAGTGGCCTGTGCGGGTGCAGGACTATGTGCGGCAAGCTAGCCCACGGCGGCCACAGGGCCGGCGGATTCCATCGCGGCGATCGGCTGGCCCGCGGGAATCGCCATGCCCCGGCGCGTCTCGTAGAATTCCAGCACGCGTCGCGCCGTCCCGATTTCGAGCCGTTCGAAGTTTTCGCGAGCCCGATCGAGCTCCATCTTGGACATCCTGCGATCCGCTGCCGCCATCAGCAGGAGAGCCTTGACGGTCGCCCAGGAGCAATCCGCGGCCTTTGCGATGATTTGCACCGCGCCTGGATTCTCATTGAGAACGGCCCGTTCAACGATCTCGATGGGACAGCCCGCAAGAACGGAGAGGGCCATCACAGTCCGTTCGAAGTCCTGCGCGCGCGCGGCGGCGTGAACGTCGTTCTCCCCGAGCTCCTTCCAATCACTGCGCCGCCTGACCCGCTTCCTCGCCCTGGCGTGCTCCTTGGAATTGTGACGGAGCTGGAGATTGATGTCGTCGATGACGCCTGTCACCGCGCCCTTTACAGCTTCGGCAAATTGCGGATTGGTCGCGGCGATCTTGCTGCATACGGCAGCAGAGGCGTTCTCAAGAAGCTTCAGGAGATGATGACGCGGAATGTCGCGCCGCGTCCCGACGTGCACGGCAAGCTGGTCATCATTCCCGGACCGCACGACAAGCTCGCCGAAACTGCGATCCGAAATCCGGGCGCCCGGATTCTTCGCAACGGCATGGATAACGGCGGTCTCGCCGCGCTGGATCAGCAGCTCGGTGATCGCTTCGCTGATGGTCGGTCGCTGCGCAATCGCATGCAGATGCCCCTGGCTCTGCATGCTGCTGCAGAGAACGAGGTCGGCCTCGTCAAGTGCAGCCGACTGGCGAAGAACCGGAGCTGCGACGGCGACGGCATCATCGAAGGCCAGTGCCCTGACCAATGTGGCGGGCGCATTCGCATCGGTTGCGAAGTGGTGCGCGAGCTTCACCCGGGTCTTCAACTCGATCACGGCGACGATGGTCTTGAATATCTCGTCGAACAGCTCGATCTGCTGCTTCGAATAGGTCCCGGAGCCGGCGAGGAACAGATCCGTGATTCGGGTGAGTGCCTTTAGCTGCCTTTTCGTGGTCCCGGATGTTGCTGCGCTCTGAACTTCGTCGATTAGTGAGTAGAACATTGTCATTCCGGGTCTCGTCGAAAATGCGTCGTCCTTGAGGGCGGAAAGCGTGAGTGACAATTACCAGTAGTGCTCACACGTGAACATTACTGACCCCAGTTGCCTCACAAAGTGATTAAAATTGTCGGCAATAGGCGCCGCTGCCGCCGCCCAACCCGGACGAAATCCCGCCGCGGGAATGAGAGCGCTGTTTCGACGTCATTCCTGGGCACGCGAAGCGTGAATCGGAATTTCAAGGTTTCGATGCTGCGTATCGCCCCGGAACGGCGGCGGGAAGGCTCTTTGACACTCGAATGCGAAGCCTCCGTCTTCAGCGGGGCTTTACGTAAATGCTCTCATACGTGCCGGCGTATTCCTCGGTCCAGCCGCGCTTGTCCACCAGAAACCGCCGCAGCTGCTCATGCGCCTTCACCCACAGCACCGCGTCGATCCTGTACTTGTCGATCACCGTGTCCCAGGCGGTCTCATCGATCTCCCATGCGACCAGCGGGAAATAGTCCCGCAGCAAATCATCCGGATAGGCGGTGGCCGCGCGCCCGTCCACGAACAGGGGCACGCTTCCTCTTGTGTAGTAGATCAGCAAGCCGCCCGCGTTCCAGTGGTTCAGCAGCCGCGCGTGCGGAAGGCGGGTTTGAAGATAGCGGGCGTCCGCTTCCGAAATCATGTCGGGCAGCGTGAGGGACGGCCGTGCCTGCGCGTACGCGACGGGCAGCGCGCAGATTCCCATGATGCCGGCCGTTATCAGCGCCTTCTGTACTTCGAAATTGCTCAGCCGCCGCGGCAGCAGCCGATCGAGGTGAAGCGCCAATGGGACCGTGGAGAAAAGGAAGAAGAACGACATGTATCGGAATTGATAGATGCCCATGAGCAGGAAGAGCCAGGACAGCAGCCGCGCTTCGATCGGGCAGGGGGCCTTGAGGTAGCGCAGCTCGAGCGCAACGAAGAGCAGGACATAGATGATGCCGGGGATGCTCTCCGGCATCGCCATGTTCTGATACCAGGACTGCCACTCGGTGATGTGGGCCTGCACGAAGTGGCCGAGAGTTGCCGCCGAGCCGTCATAAATGCGCCAGCCCAACGGATTGATGAAGGTCGCTATCAAACAGCCGGCTCCCGCGAGTGCGTAAATCCTGACACCTGGCCAATCCCGCCTCAGCAAGGCGACGCCGCCGAAAATGCCGATGACAAAAAAGGCCAGCAGGAACCCGCCATGCAGATTGGCCCAAAGCACCATCGTCGGCGGTAGAAGGTACATGCGCGTTCGCCGCAAACATTCTCCGTAGAAGATGACTGCAAACAGCATCGTCGCCGTGTTTGGTGAAGCCGCAAGATAGATATTCGGAGCCGCTGCAAACGAAGGATAGAGCAGACATGCGGAGAAAACCGAAAGGCTCACGGCGGCCGCTGAGGCGCCGCTGCGAAGGCAGACGGACGCAAGATATCCGACGATCATTGCGCCACACGCCACAGTCAGAAGGACGATGCCGCCAAAGCCCGCATACTGAAACACGACGCTGGCGATCACGTCCCATAACCAGGAGAGATTGAACCACTCCTTGTCGCCCGATGTGAACGACCACGGATCATGCAAGGGAATTCGGCCCTGGTCGCGGATGACGTCGCCGGCGGCAAGGTGCCAGCCGAGATCATAGTGGCCAAGGAGCAGCGAGCCGTTTGATACGTAATAGACGGATACGAACGAAATCAGGAAAAGATAGATTCCGGATCTCAGGAGGTATGACTTGATCGTCCCGGGCTCGCTGTCGAAGCTGGAGCCGCTCCAAGCCGCCTGCGCGTCCATCTGTGAGCCCCTCACGGCCGAAGCGGGCCGTTCGCGGCGCCGCGTACTCTGGGGTCCGCATGGCTGATGCAAACCATCGCCGATCTAGGAGGGTAAATCTAAAGTTACGTAAAAATTCAGCCGTGCAATCCGACGGCTTCGAGCGCTCGCGATATTCTGCCTAATGAATGCTTACGACGAGCCGCAGATTGCCGTGTTCGCGGCCGAACAGGGCATGTTTTGAGGTGCAATCGCAGTTTGCTGGTCCCGGTTAAAGAAATCGACAACCGATGGTGATACCCCGCGTGGCACAGGGGTATCGCATGCACCGGACCATCCAGATCCCGAAGAGTGGCCCAGGCGCGGCGAGCCACGGTTTTACGGTGCTGCTGCTGTGCCTCGCAGGCGCGCTGGCGCTTGCCGTTCCGAGCATGCGAAGCGGCGTGTTCGACGCGATGTCGACGGACGACGCCATGCGGCTCGTCGAGGTTCGCGATCTCATGGCCGGACAACCCTGGTTCGACCTGACGCAGTACCGGCTCGATCCGCCGCGCGGCTCGCCGATGCATTGGTCGCGCCTGATCGACGCGCCGCTTGCGGCAATGATCCTGCTGCTGCGCCCGCTGCTGGGCGCAACGGGGGCGGAGCAGGTGGCTCTGGTGCTGTGGCCGACCCTGCTGCTCGCGGCGTTGCTGATCACGGTGGCGAAAACGGCCGCACGCATGGCCGGCGGAGTCCGCGCATCCGAAGTGCAGCTTGCTGCGATGATTGTCGCTGCGCTTGCTGCGCCGGCGCTGATCCATTTCCGCGCCGGCGCGATCGACCACCACAACGCCCAGATCGTTCTCCTGCTGTGCTTCCTGTTCTTCGCGGCTGATATCGAGACATCGATGCGCTCGGCATTGCTTGCCGCCATATCGGCAAGTCTGTCGCTGGCGATTGGCCTGGAGACGCTGCCGGCGATCGCTGCAGGATGCGGCGCGGTGTTTGGCCTTCTCGTCTGGCACGGCGCTGCCGTTGCTTCCCGGGTCAAGGTATTTGGGGCGGCGCTGATCGGCTCTTCAGTGCTGCTGGCCGCGCTTCTGGTGCCGCCAAAATTCCTCGCGACGCCGGTGTATGACGCCTTCGGCGGCCCGGTGCTGCTGCTCCTCGTCGGTGGGGGCCTGAGCCTGGTGATCGTGGGCGCGGTCGCCGAGTGGCTGCCGGGCTTTCCCGCGCGCCTCGGGACGGCTGCCGTAACGGCATCGCTGCCGCTCGCGGTCTTCTTCGCGTTTTTCCCGGGATTGCTGGCCTCGCCCTATGCCGATGTCGATCCCCTGGTCGCGACGTTCTGGCTCGACCGCGTCTCCGAGACCATGTCGATCCGCATGATGTTCATCCTGGAGCCCGAAAGAATCCTGGGCATCTACGTCTTTCCGCTGCTCGCATTGATTCTGGCGGGAGCGGCGGCCAAGCGCGTCACGCCACACTTGCGGTTTCGCTGGCTCCTTGCCTCGGCCATGCTTGCAGCAACATTCGCCGTCGGCCTCTGGCAGATGCGCGGCGCGGCGGCGGCAACGATGCTGGCGGCGCCGGTCTTCGCAGCAAGTCTTGCGATCCTCTGGCCAGCCTGTGAACGCCGCCGCTTGTTGCTCGCCGTGGTGCTGGTTTCTCCGGCTGTTCTGGCTACCGCCGGCCCGGCGGTGCGGCCGCTGATCGACCTGGTCAATCCGCCGACGCGGATGATCGCGGCGCAGGATCGCGCAACGACCTGCCGCACGGTTTCCGCCCTTGCGCCGCTCTCGAGCCTGCCGCCCGGACGCATCATCGCGCCCATCGATCTTGGCCCGGGCATCCTTGCCGCGACGGAGCACGCGGTCTTCGCCGCTCCCTTTCACCGCAACAATGACGGCAACCTCGCCATGATCAGGGCAATGATGGCGGCTCCCGATGAAGCGCGCCGCATCCTGAAGGAGCGCGGGGCCGATTATGTCGTTCTCTGCCGGGGCTCGCTTGAACTGCTGGAACTCACGGAGATGGCGCCGGACGGCCTTGCCGCGCGCCTCGGCCGCGGCGAGGCCCCACATTTCCTGCAACCGGTCGCTCTCAATGGTGCGGGCAACCTGACCGCCTGGCGCGTCCGGCCATGAACGGGGCAACTGGATGTTAGGGAATCTCGTTCAGCATGGGCCGGAACGGCCCTGATCTATTCGCGCCAACGACCAACTTCCACCGAGGGTGAATACCGTGCCGGCAGTTCTCAGGATTCCAGGCCGCTACTACCTTGCGATCTTCGTGCTGGCTTGCGCGACCCTCTCTTTCCAGATCCTGATCACGCGCTTCTTCAGCGTGATGCTGTACTACCATTTCGCCTTTGCCGCCATTTCGCTGGCGATGCTTGGCCTGACGCGCGGCGCGATGGAAGTCTATGTCAATGCCGGGCGCTATGCGCCCGATGCGGTGGCGAGCCAGTTCGCCCGCCACGCCGCGTGGTTCGCCATCTCGGGCGTCGGCGCGATGATCGCTTTCCTGTGCGTGCCGCTCGTGGTTCCCGGTGTGCTGGTGCCCGGCGCGCTGGCGCTGGCAGCGCTCGCGTTCGTGATCCCCTTTAGCAGCAGCGGCATCTGCATCACGCTGCTGCTCACCCGCCTTCCCTATTCCGGCGGCTGGCTCTATGCGGCGGATCTGACCGGGGCGGCGCTGGGATGTCTCGGCATCATCTTCGCGCTGCTTGTCGTCGATCCCGTCAGCGCCACGTTCTGGCTCGGCGCCTTTTCCGCAGGCGCAGGCTGGATGGTGGTCCGCAGCGAGCGCGATACCGCGAACCGGCGCCTCAGTGGAGCGGTCGCGCTGGTACTCGCGGTTGCAGCAAGCGTGCACACCGGCCTCGACTTCGCGGGAAGCAGCCATCTCGGGGTTTTCTGGGCCAAGGGACACGAGCAGAAGGAAACGCTGTTCGAGCGCTGGAACACCTATTCCCGCGTGCGGGTGCGGCCGCTCGGCGAGAGCGTGCCCTACGGCTGGGGCTTTGCCCGCAATCCCGACGTCAAGGTCGATCAGAAGCTTCTGGACATCGACGCGGATGCTGCCACCGTCATCACCTCCTTCGACGGCGATCTCGGCAAGCTGTCCTATCTGAAAGACGATGTGATCAACGCGGCCTATTTGGTGCAGCGGCCGGAGGATGCGGCGATCATCGGCGTCGGCGGCGGGCGCGACATTCTTTCCGCGCTTCTGTTCGGCGCAAAGCGCATCCGCGGCGTCGAGATCAACCCGGCCATTTTCGAGGTGTTGACCGACAAGTTCGCACAATTCTCCGGCCATCTCGATCGCCAGCCGGGCGTGAGCCTGGTGAATGCCGAGGCACGCAGTTACATCAATCATTCGCCCGATCGCTACGATCTGGTGCAGATTTCACTGATCGACACCTGGGCCGCAACGGCCGCCGGCGGACTGACGCTGACGGAAAATCGTCTCTATACCGTCGAGGCATGGGGTGACTTCTATCGCGCATTGAAGCCCGGCGGGCTCCTCTCGATCTCACGCTGGTACGATCCCGAGGAATATCGCGCGGAATTCTACCGGCTGGTGGCGATTGCTTCCGAAGCACTGCAGCGCCACGGCGTGCCGGCGAGCGAACTTGCCCGGCATGTGATCGCCGTTACTGGCGGCCCGATCGTGACCGTGATTACCCGCCCCGATGCCTTTACCGACGCCGAATGGCAGGCCGCGCGGGAAAGGCTTGCTGCGCAGGGTTTCAAGGTGATCCTGGGGCCCGGCGTCAGCTACGACAACATCACCTCGACAATGCTCGAAGGCAAGGCCGACGCAGCCTTCTTCGCCTCGTTGCCGGACAATGTCGCGGCCTCGACGGACGACAGTCCGTTCTTCTTCTTCACACAGCGACTCTCGAACTTCCTGACCAAGCCAACGGTCGCGGTCACCAACAACAACGTGGCCATCAGCATGATCCTGTTGATGCTCGTCGTCGCGCTTGCCGCCTGCGCCTATTACATCGTCGGCCCCTTCATCCGGCTGGCCCGGAAGATGCCGTTATCGACGCTGACGCCGCCTGTGATCTATTTCAGCGCGATCGGCCTCGGATTCATGCTGATCGAAATTGCGCAGATGCAGCGGCTGATGGTCTTCCTGGGACATCCGGTCTATGGCCTGAGCGTCGTTCTCTTCACCATCCTGATCTTCAGCGGCATCGGTAGTGCGACGGTGGGCGCGCTAACCCCGGGTCGCAGCGTGATGTTCAGCCGGGCGGCTGCTCTCCTGATCACGCTCACGGCGGCGGGCATCCTCACGCCGCTGGTCACCACCTGGGCGCGGTCCGAAGCGACCGACGTCCGGATCCTGATCTCGATCGCCTTGCTTGCGCCGCCGGCATTCTGCATGGGCATGATGTTCCCGCTCGGCCTCTCCATCTGGCGCCGCCACTCGGAAATGCTGCCGTTCCTGTGGAGCGCCAACGGCATCACCTCGATGCTGGCCTCCGTGCTGGGGGTCGCCCTTTCCATCCAGTTCGGCATTGCCTCGACCTACGCGCTTGGCGTCGGCCTCTACGCCGTCTGCGCCTGCATGCTCGCGGTCAGGCACGAGCAGGATCAGCCCGATGTTACCGGGGTCGAAACGATCCAGGGACCGGCCTTGGTGCCGGACGATGTTGCTTCGCCGGCCGTTGCATCGGCTGCGCCATCACAGGCGAGGGATACGGTGCCGGCCTCGGGCAGCGCTCCAGCTCCCGCAAAATGAGCGGAGCGAGGCAGACAATCCGTTGCGAGGCGTACAACCTGCGATGACCGTGGCCGATGGCGTCGCGCTGCAGCGGCTGGGATAGCCGCGTGCATCGCGCTGCCCTCCGCTAGCCGCCATACAGATAGTTCGGCAGCCATAGCGTCATGCCGGGCCACAGATACATGATGACCATGCAGAGGATCACGATCAGCATGTAGGGCATCATGCCCGAGAAGATCTGGTTCAGCGTGACATGTTTCGGCGCGACGCCCTTGAGGTAGAACGCCGACATCGCCACCGGCGGCGACAGGAAGGCGGCCTGCAGGTTCACGAACACCAGCGTGCCCCACAGGATCGGGTCGATGCCGAAGTGCTTCAGCATCGGCAGGAAGATCGGCACGAAGATGATGATGATCTCGGTCCATTCCAGCGGCCAGCCGAGCAGGAAGATGATCGCCTGCGACAGGATCATGAACTGCACCGGCGTCAGGTTGAGCGAGAGCACCCAGCTCTCCAACAGCGCCTGGCCGCCGAGGATGGCGAAGACCGCCGAGAACAGCGCCGAGCCGACGAACAGCCAGCACACCATTGCGGTGGTCTTGGCGGTCAGGAACACCGCTTCCTTGGTGCGCTTCCAGTTCAGCGTGCGGGCATGGAAGGCGAGGATGAAGGCGCCGGCGGCGCCGACGGCGGCGGATTCGGTCGCCGTCGTGATGCCGAACAGGATCACCGCGAGCACAATCACGGTGAGGATACCGAGCGGCATCACCGAGGAGGTCAGCAGCCGCAGCACCTCAAAGCGCTCGCCGTCCATGCGCAGCAACGAGCGCGTGGTCCAGAACCCCATGAGAAGCGCGGTGATGGCAAAGCCGATATAGAACTGCAGGGCCGGCCCCTGCTCAGCCGGCGTCTGCTCCGGCGTCGCCGCAGCGCTGCCGAGCTGTTGCAGGCCTTCGACCGCCTCCGCGGCTGCGCCGGCCTGCTGGTGTATGACGACGTACCACCAGATCGTGCCGAGCGTCACGATGGTGAGCAGGAGCGGCACCAGCGAAATGGTGAAGTTCTGCAGGATCGCGCCATAGCCGATCGGCTTGCCGTCGATCTGAAGCGTCCTGGCCGGTGCCGGCGAAACCAGGGCCTTCGACAGGGCCACGAACAGATTGGGCGAGTAGAGCGCCTGCAGCTTCTTGATCCATTCCGGCACGTTGACCCGGGTCTGCTCCTCCGGCAGCGGCGGGGCGATCTTCGGATTGATCATCGCCCAGCCCACGACGTAGACGAGGTAGAGGAAAGCGAGGAAGAAGCCGGGCAGCATCGCCGCCGCGTAAAGTTTCACCACCGACTGGCCGGCCACCGCCGCGTAAA
>JAEZEU010000417.1 GCA_023432885.1 Pseudomonadota bacterium
CGGTCGGCCCCGTCATGGCCACACGAATCAACCCGCCCGTGAATGGCGCAACCGCGGGCTACACTTACCCGAAATAACCCCTTGGACCAACCGGATAGGCAGGCATTTCGCCCGGATTAAGGCGGCCAGCCGCGATCCTTACCGATTGTGGTTACTAGGGAAAATGGGCCCGACGCAGCGATTTCAGGACACGTCTGGGCTGTAGGCCGGGGCCACCAGGCCGCCGACAATGGCGCGGCCGGCTTCGGCCGGGATACGGCTGCGGCGGGGCGCCTCGCCCTCGACCACGCGCCAAGCGGTGCGGTCGGCGAGCAGCGCGGTCAGCGCGGCATGGTTGAGCTTATGGCCGCCACGGACCGAGCGGAAGGCGCCAAGCAGCGGCAGGCCGGCGAGCGCGAGATCGCCGATGACGTCCAGGATCTTGTGGCGGGCGCACTCGTCGGCGTAGCGTAGTCCTTCGGTATTGAGCAGGCGCTCGTCGTCGAACACGACGGTGTTCTCGAAGGACGCGCCGAGCGCGAAGCCGGCGCTGGAGAGGCGCGCCACATCGTTCAGGAAGCCGAAAGTGCGGGCCCGGCTGATCTCGCGGCGAAATCGCTCCGGGCTGAGCTCGAGCGCGTAGCTCTGTCTGCCGATCACTGGATTGACGAACTCGATCTCGACCTCGGCGCGGAATGCGTCGGCATAGGGACGGAATTCACCGAAGGAATCGCCGACCGACACGGAGACGGGTTTTACAATCTGCAGGAAGCGGCGGACCGCGGGCTGGGCCACGATACCGGCCTGATCGATCGCCGCAACAAAGGCTGCGGCGCTGCCGTCCATGATCGGAACCTCGGAACCGTCAATCTCGATGGTGGCGTTGTCTACACCCATGCCGCGCAACGCGGCGAGAACATGCTCAGCGGTAGCAACCAGCGGACCTTCGGCGTCGCCCAGAACGGTGGCAAATTCGGTGGCGATGACGGATTCGGCCGTCGCCAGAACCTCGCGGTCGGCGCCATCAAGGCCGGTGCGGACAAAAATAAAACCTGCATCGACGGGTGCAGGTCCGATGGTGAGATTGACAGGCAAACCCGAATGAACGCCGACGCCTGTCACGGTGGCTTGCGACCGAAGCGTGGTTTGACGGTTCAATTTCATCGAAGACTGCCCACTACCGACTCTACCCAAAGACTGCCGACCCAACTTCCAGGACCGACTCACTCTTCAAGCTTCCCCAAGTCGCGGTGAACTCTAGTCACTGGCCTGGAGGTCGCCAACTCACGCTTCTTTACGGATTGTTACCCCATCTCTGCCGCATTCACGTCAAAGGTTAACCAAATTGGGACAGCGCCACCCGCAGTTCCGGCTGTGACATGAAAGCCGAGAAATAATAATTAACCGTTTAGAAACAGACGCTTGCGCGAGGAAAAGCACCGCCTTGCTTCGCCAAAATCGAAGGCCCCGGTACCGGATACCGGGGCCTCGTAGGTCGCACGAATTGTAACAAACCTCAGTTGGCCTGACGGCGCAGGAAGGCGGGGATATCAAGATGGTCATCACCCTGTGGCGCCAGCGCAACAGGTGCCGGGCGGCCGTGGATATCGAGCCCCTGCGGCGCGGGCCTCTGCTTGGCATATTCCGATACCGGATCACCGGCTGCCACCGTTCGGGCGGGCTTGCGTTCCGGCAGCGGCGGCATGGCCGGGCCGGCGGCGCGGGCAGCGATCGGCGGCTCGTGTTCCTCGTCGCGGCGACCTAGGCCGACATTGGCCAGTCGCTGCAACAGCGATAGCCGGGTCTTTTGCGGGTGGTCCTCATCGGCGTCGGCCTGCGCCTTGCGAATCTCGGCCTGCGCCGGCATCGGCAGGTCTTCGAATTTCGGCATGCGCGGCGCCCGGGTCGGCGGACGCTCGGCAGCCGGAGGAATGAAGTTCTCGGCCGGCGGCGGCTCGTGCGATTCGGCGCGGGCCGGTTCCTTGTCCGGGAACAGAGTCGGCTTCTGCGCGACCGGGCGGACGGTGACGTCACCATAGGTGACCGGGTGCGCGGGCGCAGGGGGCGCTTCGGGCGCTACCGCCGCAGCAATCGCAGCGAGCGCCGCACGCTCGACATTGCTGCCGCCGCGCGGAGCGGCAGCCGGCGCGGGCGCCGTGGCGATATGGCCGGAGACGGCCGACTCCAGCTTCTGGGCGCGCTCGGCGAGGCGCTGGTTGTCGGCGCGCAGGCGCGCAGTGAGATCGGCGAGGCGATTCTCCGGCGGAGCCGCGGGCGCGGGTTGCGCGGCGGGCGCAGCCGCCCCGCTCAGCGAGCGAGCGACGGCAGACTGGTCGATGCCGGTGGCGACGACGGAAACGCGGATGATGCCGTCGAGCGCTTCGTCGAAAGTAGCGCCGACGATGATGTTCGCATCCTGATCGACCTCCTCGCGGATGCGGGTGGCGGCTTCATCGACTTCGAACAGGGTGAGGTCCTTGCCGCCGGTGATCGAGATGAGGAGGCCCTTGGCACCCTTCATCGAGCTGTCGTCGATCAGCGGATTGGCGATGGCGGCTTCAGCGGCCGTGAGGGCGCGCTTGTCGCCGGAGGCTTCGCCCGTGCCCATCATCGCCTTGCCCATTTCCCTCATCACCGCCCTCACGTCGGCGAAGTCGAGGTTGATCAGGCCCTCCTTCACCATCAGGTCGGTGATGCAGGCGACGCCCGAATAGAGCACCTGGTCGGCCATCGCAAAGGCGTCGGCGAAGGTGGTCTTCTCGTTGGCCACGCGGAACAGATTCTGGTTCGGGATGATCAGCAGCGTGTCGACCACCTTGTGCAGCTCGGAGATGCCCGACTCCGCGGTGCGCATGCGGCGAGCACCCTCGAAGTGGAAGGGCTTGGTCACCACGCCTACCGTGAGGATGTTCATTTCGCGCGCGCATTTGGCGATCACGGGAGCAGCGCCCGTGCCGGTGCCGCCGCCCATGCCCGCGGTGACAAACACCATGTTGGCGCCCGAGAGATGATCGCGGATCTCGTCCATCACCTCTTCCGCGGCGGCTGCGCCGACGTCCGGCTGCGAGCCCGCTCCCAGGCCCTGCGTGACCTGCGTGCCCATCTGGATGATGCGCTGCGCTTTCGACATCGTCAGCGCCTGCGCGTCGGTGTTGGCGACGACGAAGTCGACACCCTGCAGCCCGGCAGTGATCATGTTGTTGACGGCGTTTCCACCCGCGCCGCCGACGCCGAAGACGGTGATACGCGGTTTCAGCTCGCTGATGTCAGGAGGAGTGATGTTGACTGCCATGGTTGCCTCTCGTAGCTAAACGCGCATTGTTTTGCCCGGGCCTGGGAGCGCGGGAGCTGGTGAAAATCGAATGAGGGTGACACCGGTCATCAGAAGCCCTCGCGAAGCCATCGTCCGACCTTTCCGAAATATCCGTCGGTCCCTGTCTTGAGCTGCCGCGTATGCCGCGGTTCGACATGTTCGAGATGAGCGTATTGCGGGTACACCAAGAGTCCGGCGGGGACCGCGAAGGAGGCGCTCTTGGCCTCGTTGGGCAGCCGGCCGAAACCGAGCGGGCGGCCGATCCGCACCGGGCGGTTCAGGATCCGGGTGGCAAGTTCGACCGAGCCGGTGAGTTGCGCGGCGCCGCCGCTGAGGACGACCCGCGCCTTCGGCTCCGCTGCAAAGGGGGAATCCGCCAGGCGGTCCCTCACCATTTCAAAAATCTCCTCGGCGCGATGCCGAACGATGTTGGCGATCGTGGCGCGAGACACGATCTGCGGGGCGTCCATCTCGTCGTCGCCCGCAGTCGGTACAGACATCAATTCTCGCGCGTCGGACCCGCCGGTCAGCACGGTGCCATATAACGTCTTGATTCGCTCGGCATCCGCAATGCAGGCGGAGAGTCCGCGAGCCAAATCCATCGTGATGTGATGCCCGCCGAGCGCAAATCCGGATGCATGGACGAAACGGCCGCCCGAATAGGTCGCAATCGTGGTGGACCCCGCTCCCATTTCGACCACGGCGGCGCCGAGATCCGCCTCGTCGTCGGTCAGCACGGCCAGACCTGCGACATAAGGACTCGCCGCCATGGCCTCGACATTGATGTGACAGCGCTCGACCACCAGCATCAGGTTGCGCGCGACCGTGGCATCGCCGGTGACGACGTTCATCTCGACGCCGAACTGGCGGGCGACCATGCCCTTGGGATCGCGGATGCCCTTGACGCCGTCGACGGAATAGCCGGTCGGCAAGGTGTGCAGCACGGTGCGGCCATCGCCGGTGGCGTGGCGCATGCCGATCGAGGTGACGTGGGTGACGTCAGCCGACGTAACGGAACCGCCCTTGATGTCGGCGGCAGCCTCGACAAGCTGCCCCTGCAGGCGGCCGCCCGAAACCGACAGCAGGACCGACTCGACCCGTACCTTGGCCATGCGCTCGGCGAGCGCCACGGCCTGGCGCACCGCCTGCTCGCATTCGCCGAGGTCGATCACCGCGCCGGCCTTCATGCCGCGCGACTGGATCTGGCTGTAGCCGATCAGCTCCACCGCATGGGTGCGGCCGCGCAGCGCCTCGTTGGGCGGGCTCGGCTTCAGCCGCGCGATCATGCAGGCGACCTTGCTGGTGCCGATGTCGAGGGAAGCGACCATGGTGGTGCGCCTGGGCACCGGACGCGTCTTCGGGGTCTGGGTGCGATCGAGGCCGGTCATGCGTCACCGGCCTTTTTCTTCTTCTTGTCCTTGAAGAGCTCCTCGCGGGCCTTTGCCGCGTCTTCGGACAATTGCACCGTGAGCCTGTCGGGCAAGCGCATGTCGACCGCGACGATGTCGCGCGAGAACAGCTTGTCCTCCTTGTCCATCCTGGAGAGCGCCGCCAGCGCGTTGCCGACGTCGTTCTCGGGCAGGCGGATGTCGAGCCCGTCCTTCAGGCGCAGATTCCAGCGGCGCTCGCCGACGAAGATCGCGGCCTTGGTGACGGAGTGCACCTGCGGATAGCGCGCCAGCAGCGCGAGGAAATCGCGCGCGCGGGTCTCGGCGCCCTTCCCCACCACCAGCGGGAGGGAAACGAAGCGGCGCGCCACATAGGGCTCCAGCACCGCGCCGTCTTCCGCGATCACGGCAAGGCGGCCGCCCTGCTGCCACAGCGCAAAGGCCGTGCGCTCGACGAGGTCGATCTGCAACTGGCCGGGGTAGAACTTCTGCACCGTGGCGTCCGCGATCCACGGATTGGCCTTCAGCTTGTCGCGGACGGTGGTGGCGTCGAGGAACAAGAGCGACGAGCGGCCGCTGACCCCGCCGATGCCGAGCACCTCGTCATGGCTCAGCTGCTTACGGCCGTTGATGACGACCGAGGTGATGCGGAAGCCGGCCGAGTTGGCGAGCGCATTGCGGCCGTCGGCGAGCTGCGTCAGCACGGCATCGACATGACCGCCCTTCACGACGCCGAGTACGGCGCTGCCGAGCAACGTTGCGAGGGTGAGCATCAGCCCGGCGCGGCGCGGCATGCGGCGCTCGAGCCAGACGATCGCGCGATGCGGAGGCTCGTCGCGCGGGGCCTTCACGCGTTTACGATCAAATCCAAAATATTCGCGCAGCAGCACGGCCGCGCCAATGGCGGCCGCCTTCAGGTCAGTTTTCGGCTCCGAAGATCCCCTGGATCGCCTGGAGCGCCCTGCACCGTCCATTGCACGAGCCCGTCAATCACATTTCCGCAAGCCTTTGCGGGGATTGGCACAAATGGCGCCTCGGTCATGCCCGCATGGCTGGCCGAGCGCGCAGCTGCGCCGCCAGCGTTAACCTTCGTTCTTCCTGGTAAACAAAAGGTAAATCTGAGCCGGTCAGGCGCCAATTTTGCTCGTGCTCTGAGGGGTTTGCCCCAGGTTTGTGCGGTTTTGGGGGATTTTGCGGCGGGCGCGCGAGACCGGACTTTCCGCTACCGCTGGACGCGCTTGATCGCGAGCACGATCTGGTCGTGCAGGAAATCGGTAAAGTCGATGCCCTGCGCCTTCAGCGCCTTCGGATAGAGCGAGGCCTTGGTGAGGCCCGGCAGCGTGTTGGTCTCGAGATAGATCGGCCCCTTCGGGGAGATGATGAAGTCGGACCGCGAATAGCCGCAGCATGACAGCGCGCGGTGCGCCTTCACCGCGAGGTCCTGCAACTGCGCCGTGACATCGGGCGTGAAGCGGCCGGGACAGATTTCCTGCGTGGACTTCAGCAGATACTTGGCAGTGTAGTCGAACCGCCCTTCCGCCGCGACGATCTCGATCGGCGGCAGCGAAAACATCTTGCCGTCCGAGCGCTCCAGCACGCCGCAGGTCGCTTCCGTGCCCGATATGAACGGCTCGATCAAATATTCCTCGGTCTTTGCGGCGTTGCGCACGGCGACGAGATCCTGCTTCGCAACGACGTAAATGAGTCCATAGCTCGAGCCGTCCTTGACCGGCTTTGCGATCAGCTTGCCGTACTCGGCGAAGGCCTCCTCGAGCTGGCCGAGATCGATGCCTGATGGCGACGGCACGCCGCCGATGGCGGCAAAGTGCTTGGCGGCGGTCTTGTCGAAGGCAAGGTGCGAGGACGCCGAGCCCGAGCCGGTGAACGGCACGCCGCGGATCTCGCACATCGCCTGCAGTTCGCCGTTCTCCGCCCTGCCGCCATGCAGGCCGAGCACGAGCACCCGGCTCTCCGCCTTTGCCCGGTCGAGCGCGTTTGCGAGCGGCACGCCGCGGCTTTCCGGCTTGAACTCATCCTCGAACGGCCGCGTGTGGCCGAGCAGTTGCGCCCGCGTCACTTCGTGGACCGTGTCGGCGACATGCCAGAACCAGAGGTCGGCCTCGGGCAAGGCCTCGCAGAGGGCCTGTGCCGAAGCGACGGAGACCAGCCGCTCCTTGTTGGTGCCACCGAAGAGAATGGTATTGCGCATCAGCCCCGCTCGTTCCTTCTTTCGTCATTCCGAGGCGATGCGAAGCATCGACCCGGAACCATCGCTCGATATTTCGACGTTCCGGGTTCGCGCTGGCGCGCGCTCCGGAGCGACGGTCATGCGGAAACGCCAATCCGCTTGATTTCCCAATGCAGCTCTATACCGGAATTCGCCTTGACTCGCTCCCGCACGGTTTCGCCCAGCGTTTCAATGTCATGGCCGGTGGCGTTGCCGGTGTTGATCAGGAAGTTGCAGTGCATTTCCGACACCTGTGCGCCGCCGACCCGCAGGCCGCGGCAGCCGGCGGCATCGATCAGTTTCCAGGCGCTGTTACCGGGCGGATTCTTGAAGGTGGAGCCGCCGGTCTTTTCACGAATCGGTTGAGCGGTCTCGCGGTGGTTCTGAACCTCGTTCATGCGCGCGCGAATGGCTTCAGGTGATCCGACAACGCCGCGGAATTTCGCCGAGGTGAAGATGATGGAAGGATCGACGCCGCTGCTCCGATAGACGAACTTCATGTCGGCATTGGAGAAGGTGTGCTTTGTGCCATCACGGCCGATGCCGGTAGCCTCGATCAGCACGTCCTTGGTCTCGTCGCCATTGGCCCCCGCATTCATCCGCAGCGCGCCCCCGATGGTGCCGGGAATGCCGAAGAAGAATTCCATGCCGCCGATATTGGCGGATGCCGCCGTTTCCGCCACGCGCTTGTCGAGCGCAGCGGCACCGGCCGTAACGGTGTCGCCTTGCGCGCTGGTCTTGCCAAAGGCGCGTGGCGCGAGCCGGATCACCACGCCCGGCATGCCGCCATCGCGGACGATCAGGTTGGAGCCGACACCGACGACGTAGACCGGCAGCTCCTTCGGAAGATGCTGCAAGAAATAGGCGAGATCGTCCTCATCCGCCGGCGTGAACAGCACCTGCGCCGGACCGCCGACGCGAAACCAGGCGAGCTCCGCCAGCGACTGGTTGGCGAGCAGCCGCCCGCGCAATTGCGGCATCTTCGCCTTGAGGTCCGGTGTCAGGTCGGGGAAGGTCAAGCGAGCTCTCTCAATTCGTCATGGCCGGGCTTGTCCCGGCCATCCACGTCTTGCAAACTACCCGGATGGCAGGCGGCTATGTCTACATTCTGACTAATCGGCCGAATGGCATTTGGTATGTCGGCGTGACAAACGACCTTGTTCGCCGGATATTCGAGCATCGGTCTGGATTCGTTGACGGCTTCACCAAGCGATATGGCTTGATACGCTTGGTCTATTTCGAGCAATTCGAAGACATCCGGGATGCCATCCAACGCGAGCACAATATCAAGCACTGGCCGCGAGCATGGAAGGTCCGAAAGATCGTCGCCATGAATCCGAATTGGAACGATCTCTACGACGGGATCACGAAGTAAAGACGTGGATGGCCGGGACAAGCCCGGCCATGACGAGGGAAAGAGCGACGCGGTCATCATCCCAGCGCCTTCAGTTCGCCGGGCAACGCGTAGGCCCATTGCGTGATGTTGCCGGCGCCCAGGCAAACGACGAGGTCGCCCGGCTTCGCCAGACCGCGGACGACCTTCGCAAGTTCGCCGGCGTTCGGCAATGCAATCACCTCGCGGTGGCCGTGGGCGCGGAGGCTCGCGACGAGACTGTCGCGATCAGCGCCCTTGATCGGCGTCTCGCCGGCCGAATAAACCTCCGCCACCACAACCGCGTCGGCTTCATTGAAGCAATTGGAGAATTCCTCGAACAGCGATTGCAGGCGTGTATAGCGATGGGGCTGCACTACGGCGATGACCTTGCCGCTGGTGGACTCCCTCGCCGCCTTCAGTACCGCGGAAATCTCGACCGGATGGTGGCCGTAGTCGTCGATGACGGTGACGCCGTTCCATTCGCCGGTGCGGGTGAAGCGCCGCTTCACGCCGCCGAAGCCGGCGAGCGCCTTGCGGATCACGTCATCGGAAACACCGAGTTCGTGCGCTACCGCGATCGCCGCCGTCGCATTCGAGGCGTTATGCCGGCCCGGCATCGGCAGCAGGAGGTCTGAAATCTCTCTTACAGCGCCGCTCTTGCGGTCGCGCATCACGACCTTGAACTTCGACCCGCCGCCCATCGGGACGAGATCCGTCAGCCGCACGTCGGCCTGCGGGTTCTGCCCGTAGGTGATGATGCGGCGATCCTCGATATGGCCGACCATGCTCTGCACGACGGGATGATCGGTACACATCACGGCGAAACCGTAGAAGGGGATGTTCTCGACGAAATTGCGGAACGCCTGCTGCACCGCCTCAAAGGTCTTGAAGTGGTCGAGATGCTCGGGGTCAATATTGGTGACGATGGCGACATCCGTCGGCAATTTCAGGAACGTGCCGTCGCTCTCGTCGGCCTCCACCACCATCCAGTCGCCGGCGCCCAGTCGCGCATTGGTGCCGTAGGCATTGATGATGCCGCCGTTGATGACGGTGGGATCGAGGCCGCCGGCATCGAGCAAGGTGGCCACCATCGTTGTGGTCGTGGTCTTGCCATGAGTGCCGGCGATGGCGACGCAGCTTTTCAGCCGCATCAGTTCGGCGAGCATCTCGGCGCGGCGCACCACCGGGATGCGCTGCGCGCGCGCCGCCACCAGTTCCGGATTGTCGCGTTTGATCGCCGAAGAAACCACGACGACGGCGGCGGCGCCGATGTTCTCGGCCTTGTGGCCGACGCTGACGGCAACGCCGTTCTTGCGCAGCCGCTCGAGGTTATAGCCGTCGGCAGCGTCAGAGCCCTGCACGGTGTAGCCGAGATTGCTCAGCACTTCGGCGATGCCGCTCATGCCGATGCCGCCGATCCCGATGAAATGGATGGGTCCGATCACGCGCGGCAGTCTCATGCAGTCCCTTCCGTTGTCATCGCCCGCCACCGGGCCGGCGCGGACGCGCCGACCGATGAAGGCTCCGGCGGACGATCCAGTATTCCGCACCGTCAATTATCCAGATCGGCAGCGCGGCGTACTGGATGCCCCGCTTTCGCGGGGCATGACAAGCGCTTTTTCGGCGCGATTCCGGGGCGAAAGCTCAGATTTTTGCGACTTTCGCCACCAGATCGGCCAGGCGCTCGGCGGCGTCCAGCCGGCCCACGCTGCGGGCGCTGACGGCCATGGCGGCGAGCCGGGTGGGTTCGGCGGCCAGCGCTGAAATTTCCGAGGCCAGCCGGTCAGGCGTGAACTCGCTTTGCACGATGCGGATCGCGCCATTGACCTGCGACAGCACGCCGGCATTGGCAAACTGGTCCTGGTCGATCGCGCCGGGCAGCGGCACCAGGATCGAGGGCCGGCCGATGGCGGCGAGTTCCGCCACCGTGCCGGCGCCGGAGCGCGAAACCACAAGATGGTTTTGGGCGAGCCGCGCCGGCAGGTCGGTGAAGAACGGCGCCAGCTCGGCGTTGATCTTGAGCCTGTCGTAGACCGCGCGCACCCGTGCCATGTCTTCCTCACGCACCTGTTGCGTCAGCACGAGACGGCGCCATAGCGCAGGCTCCAACCGCTCGATCGCAGGAGGAACGATGTCGCTCATCACGCGAGCGCCCTGGCTGCCGCCGACGACGAGCAGGCGCAGCGGCCCGTTTGCCTGCGGCGGTTCGTAAGCCACGGCCGCGGCGGCTGTTATCGCCGGGCGCATCGGCGTGCCGACGGTGGTGGTCTTGCCCGCGAGCGCCGGATCGCGGTCGAGCACGCCCGGCAGCGAGGTCGCGATCGCATTGACGCGGCCGGAGAGGAAACGGTTGGCGCGGCCGAGCACAGCATTGGCATCATGGATGATGCCGGGTACGCCGAGCAGGCGTGCGGCGAGCAGCGGCGGCACCGTGGGATAGCCGCCGAAGCCGACGACGGCGGCGGGTTTCAGGCGCCGCACCAGGTTGAGCGCGACCACGATGCCATAGCCGAGCATGATCGCGGTACGCGCCAGCGAGATCGGGTTGCGGCCGCGCACGGTTTCGCTCGGCACGACGTCGATCATGTCGCGGGTGAACAGGCCGCTGTAGCGCAGCGCGCGGGCGTCGGTGGCCAGCCGCACGCGGTAGCCGCGCTTGATCAGTTCGACGCCCAGCGCCTCCGCAGGAAACAGATGGCCGCCGGTACCCCCCGCAGCGAGGAGGATGAGAGGCTGAGTGGTCATACGCGGCTTCTAGCAGCATTGCCTCGCCATTGCGAGGAGACGGGCACGACGTTCAACGCCATCATTCCGGGGTGGTCGTAAGCACCAGACCTGGAATGACGGCCGGTTACGCGTAACCGCGCAGCGCCCCGGCGTCGTTGCTGGACTCTACCTCGGTGCGCGGGCGCAGGCGGGTCAGCGCCAGCATCATGCCGACGCCATAGGCGAGCGAAATGATCGAGGAGCCGCCATAGGAGATGAAAGGCAGCGTCATGCCCTTGGCGGGGATCAGTTGCAAATTGACCGCCATGTTGATGGCGCCCTGCACGCCGAACAGGATGGCAAGGCCTGATGCGGCGAAGCGCGCGAACATGTCCTCGCTGGCATAGGCGCGGGAGAGCGCGCGGATGACGATGAAGGCATAGAGCGCGAGCAGCATCAGGCAAAGAATGATGCCGAACTCCTCCGCGGCGACCGCGAACACGAAGTCGGTGTGGCTATCCGGCAGGCTGCGCTTGGCGATGCCCTCGCCCGGCCCGAGGCCGAACCAGCCGCCGTTGAAGAAGGCTTCCATCGCAGTGTCGACCTGGAAGGTATCGCCCGAGGCCGGGTTCATGAAGCGTTTGATGCGCCCCGCGACATGGGGCACGA
>JAEZEU010000496.1 GCA_023432885.1 Pseudomonadota bacterium
CGGCGCGGGGCGCCGCCCCGCTTCGCATCGGTGCAACCCGGAAAATCAGCTGGTCTGCTGGATCGCCGAGAGTTCCCAATTCCCGCCGCGATGCCGGACGAAGGTCCAGACCTCGGTGGCCTCGGTCGGCTGATCGTCGCCGGCGATCAACTGGCCGCTGTTGCGATCGAAGGTCTTGTCGACCAGCGAGAAGCGCAGTGCGACGGTGGCGTAATCGGCATCGCCCTCGCGCCAGGCTTCCGCAAGATCGCCCTGCAGCAGCTTGACATTGCTGACCTTATTGACCGCGTTGCGCGCCTTGTTGTCGGCGAGGTCGCGGGCGAAATAGGACACCATCTCGGGCGTCGAGAGGCGCTCGAGCCTGGAGACGTCCTCGTCCGACCAGGCGGTCTGGATTTCGCCGAGCAGACGCTCGAAGGCTTCATAGTCTTCCGGCTTGATCTCGAGCGGCGGCGCGCTCGAGCCGAGGCCGAAGCCCATGGCGTTGCGATAATTGGCCTGCGGGTTCTGGACCGGAGCGGGGCCCGCACCAGCGCTGGCAAAGGCCGGCGCATTGCGGCGCTGCCACCACGACATCGCCAGCCGCACCACCAGGATAATCAGGCCGATCTGCAGGATCAGGCCGAGGATCGAGGCGAAGCCGCCGAGGCCGGAGAACAGGCCGCCGCCGAACAGCATGCCGAGCAGGCCGGCGCCGAGGAAACCCGCGGCAAGGCCGCCGAGCATGCCCATGCCCGGACGGTTGAAGGCGCCGCCGCCGGCCGCTGCCGGTGCGCTCGGCTTGCCCGGCTGGGTCATGGTGCGGTTGAAGGGCTGCGATGTGCCTGGCGACGTGGCCGTGGGCGGCGGCGCAGAGAAGGTGCGCGAGCCCCGAGAGCCGGAGCTGCCGCCGCCGCCAATCCGCGCATCTGCATAGGAGGCCGCGATCACGGTGGGGAGCGCCAACGAAAGGACGACGGCGATCGCCTTGATCATGCCGCGCGTACGCTGGGTGAATTTCATCGGTTTTTCCTTTGATTCCCCGGCATGGGGAAAGCGCTCTTAACATGGGCAGGGCTGCCCAAAAGAAAAGCCTATAAAGGGAACCGACGCTGCGGCCCTCGGTCGCGGGGATGCGACAAGGAAGCAAGTTGCGTCAAGAGGTTACGTCAAACGCTACGACGCCGTCATCGTTTCCTTCACCGCCGCGACCAGTTGCGCCAGCGTGAACGGTTTTGGCAGGAAGGCGAATTGCTGGTTTTCCGGCAGACTCTTCTCGAAGGCGTCTTCCGCATAGCCGGACACGAAGATGATCTTCACGCTCGGATTCTTGGCGCGCATCTCCTTGAGCATGGTCGGACCGTCCATCTCCGGCATGACCACGTCGGAGACGACGAGATCGACCGCACCGTCCTTCTCGGCCAGCGCCTCGATGGCCTCGACGCCATTGGCGGCCTCGATGACGCTGTAGCCGCGCGAGCGCAGCCCGCGGGCATTCAGCGAACGCAGGCCATCCTCATCCTCGACCAGAAGAATGGTGCCCTGCCCCGTGAGATCTGGTTTGGGCTTCGCCGCGTCCACCGCCACACCATTGGCCGCCTGCGCCTCGGGCTGGGCTTCAAGCTCCGGCCGGTGGCGCGGCAGGAAGATGTGGAACGCAGTACCCTTGCCGGCCTCCGAATCGACGTAGACGAAGCCGCCGGTCTGCTTGACGATTCCGTACACGGTCGAGAGCCCGAGCCCCGTGCCTTTGCCGACTTCCTTCGTGGAGAAGAACGGCTCGAATATCTTGTCGATGATCTCGGCGGGGATGCCGGTGCCGGTGTCAACCATGTCGATGCGGACATAGTCGGCGGCCGGCATGCCCTTGTAGGAGAGCCGTGCCGCGTCATCGGCGGTAACATTGCCGGTCTTCACCGTCAGCGTGCCGCCGTCGGGCATCGCGTCGCGCGCATTGACCGCGAGATTGACGATCACCTGCTCGAACTGGGAGACGTCGACCTTGACCGGCCAGAGATCGCGGCCGTGGACGAGGTCGAGCTTGACCTTCTCGCCGATCAGCCGGCGCAGCAGCATGGTGAGATCGGAAAGCGCATCGCCGAGGTCGAGCACCTGCGGCCGCAGGGTCTGGCGCCGCGAGAACGCAAGCAGCTGCCGCACCAGTGTCGCGGCGCGGGTCGCGTTCTGCTTGATCTGCATGATGTCCTGGAACGACGGATCGGTCGGCTTGTGCGCGTTCAGCAGGAAGTCGTTGGCCATCATGATGGCCGAGAGCACGTTGTTGAAGTCGTGCGCGATGCCGCCGGCGAGCTGGCCGACCATCTCCATCTTCTGCGACTGGTTGATCTGGTTCTCCAGCGCGCGCCGCTCGGTGGTCTCCAGCAGATAGACGATCGCAGCCTCGGTCTCGCGCTCGTCCTGCTCCACCGCGGTGACGAAGAACTGCCCCCAGCGCTCGCGGGTGCCGTCGAGCATGGCCTCGACCGGCGCAATGTCGCCCTGGCCTTCGGCCGCCTGGTTGATCGCGGCGATCAGGAGGCCGCGATCGCGCGGACTGACGGTACGGAAGATAGATTTCGATGCGGCGCCATCGCCGCCGAGACTCTGCGCCAGTTTTGCGAAGCGGGCATTGGCGCGCACCACATTGCCGCCGCGGTCGACGGTGGCTATCGCCATCGGCGTATGGTCGAAGAAGCGCATGAATCGTACTTCGGCGGCGCGCTGGGGATCGGCGGCATGCTCGTCGCGGGCACGGCTGATCACCAGCGTGCGCGAGGCGCCCGGCGCGCCGTCGGCGCCGAAGGCCAGCTTGTGATAGAGCCGCACCGGCATGGTTTTGCCGCTGCGCATGCGCAAATCGATGTCGAAGACCTCTGTTTTGACTTCGCCCGGCTCCGGCACGATAGAGGTGAGCAGCGCCGCACCGTCGCCGGAAACGATATCGGTGAGTTTCAGCCCGCCGGAGCCGATCTCGGCGAGGTCGTGGTCGAGCCAGTTGGCGAGCGTCGCGTTGACATAGGCGATCTCACCGGCGCGATTGACCGAGAAGAAGCCGCAGGGCGCGTGATCGAGATATTCGATGGCGTGCTGCAGTTCCTGGAACACATCCTCCTGTCGCTCGCGGTCGCGGGTGATGTCGGCGATCGACCACACCGCATATTTGGCCTCGCGCTTGCCCGCGCCAAGCGGGCGGACCCGCATGCGCAGCCAGCGGCCGTGACCGCCGTCAGTGCCGGCGATGCGGACTTCCTCCTGCTGGCGCTTGCCTTCCCGGGCGGCCTTGAGGAGGCGAAACACGGCTTCGGAGACATCGGGATTACCGATGAAGACGCGCTCGACCGGACGGACATCCTGCCGGCTCGCCGCACCCGTGAGAGTCAGATAAGCCGCATTGGAATAAACCACGTGACCGCGCGGGTCGGTGACGGCCAGGCCGTCATAGGCCTGGTCGGCAATGCGGCTGATGATCGGGTTGTCGGCGTTGCGGTCGGCAAAGCGGATGATTCCGGCGGCAAAGGCGAACAAGTTGAACAGCCCGACCATCGCGAGCACCGCCAGGAGCCCGAGGATATAAGGCTGGGCATGGACGCGGCCGAGCGTCATCAGGGCGACCGCTGCCCCGACCAGGGCGGCGGCCACCAGCAACACCAGGATGATGCTGCCCCGCCGTGCCGGCTCGTGGACGGGGGCCGGTTCCGGCTGAAGTTCGTTGTGGGTCTCGGCGGACATATAAAGAGACACGGCCTGGCGCTTTCGCTTGTTTCCCTGAGTGCCTGAATCGGACAGGCAAACGCAAGCCCGTCAGGTAGTTATTCGGCATTTTGCGGGGGATTTGCGTCCCCCTGTACCTCAGATTCGCGACGAAAACCCACGCTTGAGCCGCATCACGAAGCCGATGATCTCGGCCACCGCATGGTAGTGCTCGACCGGGATCTCCTCGTCGATATCGACGGTGGCATAGAGCGAGCGCGCCAGCGGCACGTTCTCGACGATCGGGATGTCATGCTGCTTGGCGATTTCGCGGATCTTGAACGCAATATTGTCAACGCCCTTGGCGACGCAGACGGGCGCGGCCATGCCGCGGTCGTAGGCCAGCGCCACCGAATAGTGAGTCGGATTGGTAATGATGACGCTCGCCTTGGGAACCGCGGCCATCATGCGCTTCTTCATGCGCTGCTGGCGCAGCTGCCGGATGCGGCCCTTGACGTGCGGATCGCCCTCGGACTGCTTGTACTCTTCCTTCATCTCCTGCAGCGTCATCTTCTGGCGCTCGTACCATTGCCGGTACTGGAAGAAATAGTCCGCGACCGCGACCGCCGCGAGCATGGCAACCACCGCGCCCAACAGGTGCATGGTCATGCCGGTGGTGACGCCCATCAGCGTCGCAGGGTCGAAATGCACCATCGACTCGAGGCGATGGCGCTCCGGCCACAGCACCAGGGTCATCACCGCGCCGAGCGCCCCCACCTTGAAAAGGCCCTTGGCGAAATTCGCCACCGCCTGCTTGCCGAAAATGCGCTTGAAGCCTGCGGCGGGCGAGATCTTGCTGAGCTTGGGCTTGAGCGATTCAGTGGACCAAACCAGCCGGTGCTGGATCATGTTGCCGGCAATGGCGGCCAGCATCAGCATCAGGAAGGGAACGCCTACCGCGACGATCACCGCATATTCGAGCTGCTGCAACAACACCATCAGCCCGGGCCCGTCGGTGCGGATCATCCAGGAATTGGCGATCAGGTTGCGCATCGGATCGAGGATGCCGCTGCCCATCGAACCCGAGAAGGTCGACAGCACCAGCGTCGCGCCAGCGATGATGAACCAGGTGTTGACCTCCTGGCTTTTCGCGACGTCACCTTTTTCAAGCGCATCTTGAAGGCGTTTTTGGGTGGGGTCCTCTGTGCGCTCTGAATCGTCCTCCGCCATCGATCACCTCATCGCAGCGGCGTGAGCTGGTGCATCACGCCGATGAAGTAATCGAGGAAGGCTCCCATCAGGGCCGTTATGACGACGCCAAGGATCAGGAAGCCTGCAAGGATGGATAGGGGTACGCCGACGAAATAGACCTGCATCTGCGGCATCAGCCGCGCCAGGACGCCTAGACCGATATTGAAGACGAGGCCGAACACCAAAAACGGCGCCGACAGCTGCAAGCCGATCTTGAAGGCTGCGGTGAAGGCGCGCGTGGCAAGCGCCGCGACATCGCCGCTCGGAAATGCCTCGCCCGGCGCGAAAATTCGGTAGCTCTCGCTCAGCGCCGCGATGACCAGGTGGTGGCTGTCGGTGGCAAACAGCAGCGTCAGCCCGAGGATGGTGAGAAAGTTGCCGATCAGCAGGCCCTGCTGTCCCTGCGACGGATCGATCGCGGTGACGAACCCGAGCCCCAGTTGCTGCGCGATAATGGAACCGGCGACCTGCAGCGCAGACAGCGTCACGCGCGCGGTTGCGCCCAGCACGACACCCACAATGATCTCGTGCAGCATCAGCACCAGGAGCGGCGTCAGCGAGCTCATGTCGATATGGTAGGCCGTGCGGTGCAACGGCAGGATGATCAGCGTGAGCAGCAGCGCGATCGAGAGCTTGATACGGGTCGGGATGCTGGTCTCGCCGAATCCGGGCAGCAGCATCACCATCGCGCCGATGCGGGCAAAGACCAGCATGAAGGTCGCGGCGAGCGCGGGAAGGACCGAGATGTCGACACGCATGACTCATGAAGAGTGCATCATCCGCCGACGATTCGCGACGATATCCGCATCATGTGGCCGTGCATGGAATCGGCCATGAACGGCAGGGCCAGCAGCAATGTCACGAATATGGCGATGATCTTAGGCACATAGATCAGCGTCTGTTCCTGGATCTGGGTCAGTGCCTGGAACAGCGACACCACGACGCCGACTACGAGGCCGACCACCATCAGCGGCGACGACACCACGACGATCGTCCAGATCGCATCGCGCGCGACGTCGAGTGTTTCGGGGCCGGTCATGTTGTTTGCTCGCTATGTCGATCGTCTTGTTTCGCGAAATCGCGAAGGGCGAGTGGCGAATGGACCTCCCTATTCTCCACTCTCCGTTCGCTGCTCACCCACCTCAAATCGGCATCCGCAGGATGTCTTCGTAGGCCTGGATCACGCGGTCGCGAACCGAGACCAGGGTCGAGACCGCCACATCGGTTTCAGCCACCGCCGTCACCACGTCCATCACATTGGCCTTGCCGGAGGCCATCGCCATGGTCTGGGCATCGGACTTCTTGCCGGCATCGACGACATTGCCGATGGCGTCCTTGAGCACCGCGCTGAACGAAGGACCGCCCGCTTCAGCGCCCTTCCCGGCGCCGGGCTGTTCGATGATCCTGGCGAGACTGGCGTAGGCGTTGGCGGCAACCGTCGGTGAAGCCATGGTTCAAACTTTCCTGTTCAGGCCTTGAGGATGTCGAGGGTGCGCTGGATCATGCGGCGCGTTGCGCTGATGATGTTGAGGTTCGCCTCGTAGGATCGCTGCGCCTCGCGCATGTCGGTCATTTCGACCAGCGGATTGACGTTGGGATACTTGACGTTGCCTTGCGCGTCTGCCGCCGGATTGCCCGGCTCGTTCTTGATGCGGAACGTCGTCTGGTCGCTGCGAACCCGGCCGAGCGTCACCACCTTGGCATCGAGCGAACGGTCGAGCGCAGAGGTGAACGTCGGTATCTTGCGCCGATAAGGCTCGCCGCCGGCCGTCAGCGCCGTCGAATCAGCGTTGGCGATGTTTTCCGAGATCACCCGCATGCGGCCTGCTTGCGCGCGCAGGCCGGAGGTGGCGATCTTCATTGATCTGGCGAAATCGCCGGTGTCATTGGCCATGATCCGCTCCCTCTAGTGCCTTTGCTCAGCGCTTGCCGATCGCAGTCTTGATGAGGCCCAGGCTGCGGCTGTAGAGCGAGGTCGCCGCCGCGTAATCCATCTGGTTGGCGGAGACCTTCAGCATCTGTTCCTCGAGATTGACCGCATTGCCGGCGGGCCGGGTCTGGAACCCGCTTCTGCCGCCGTCATGCCTGAAGCTTGGTCCCGGGTCGGAGGACCCCATGTGGCTGGCGCTGGTGCGCGCCATGGTCAGGCTCGACATTCCGCCGAGGCTTTCCCCCTTCTGGTCTAACTGGGGCTCGACCAGATCGCGCGGCCGGAAGTTAGGCGTGGAGGAATTGGAGACGTTTTCGGCGAGCACCCGCTGCCGCTCCTGATGCCACTGCATCTTGGTGCGCAACGCCGAGAGCATCGGCAAATCGTTAATGGCCATTGGCCCCTCGCTCCCCGGTTGCCCCAAGGCGGGACGCCCGAGGTAGGCAGAATTTGCCGCCTGCATGGTTAACAACGGGTTAAGAATCGGCTTGCCGTGGGACGCAAAGTGCCAGACTCCGCAGAGTTGCGGTAAAGCAAGCGCATTTTCGCCACGAAAGCTGCGTTAACCAGCAATGGGCAATGCGCCACCGCTGACCAGAAGTCGTTTTGGTTCGACCGATTCTTGGTCTATTACTTGGGCGGGCGGCAGGTTTTTGCCGTGGGGAATTAACGATTGAGGCTGATCTCAGGCGTTGCGTTGGCCTGATGCGGCTCGCTTTAGTTGTCCGCGTCGGTTGAGACCGGAGCTTGTGAAAGGCCAGTTGGCCGGGGACACCCATGTCGTCAAACTATCTCTTAGCTTTCCTGATCTTCGTCGGCGTTCTGGCGCTGATCGGCGGCGCCGCCTGGCTTGTCCGCCAGTTCGCAGGCAATCGCCTCGGCGCCAGCACCGGCCGCGGACGGATGCCGCGCCTCGCCGTGATTGATGCCGCCGCTGTCGACGGCCGCCGCCGCCTTGTGCTCGTCCGCCGCGACAATATCGAGCACCTCTTGATGATCGGCGGTCCCAGCGACATCGTCGTTGAGACCAACATCGTCCGCGCAATGCCGCAGCGAGACCAAATCCCGCAGCGTCCAGGCGCCGGTGAAGCACCGCCGCGAATCGCCCCACTTCCCGATACCGCCTGGGAAGGCGAGCCTGTCCGCACCGAGATGTTCGACCATGTCGAGCCGCAGATGCCGGAACCGCCGCCGCGTGCGCCGCGCCCGTCCTTTGCCGACGAGGCCCGCCGCCGTGCGCCCATGCCGCCCCCGCCTCCGGTGGAGCGGCCGTCCGATCCACTGGCCGGCTTCGCGCCGGAGCCAATGGGCGGCCGCAGCGAGCCCCGCGCCGAACCTTTCCCGCCACGCATGCCGCGCGGCGAACCTATGCCGCGCAGCGAGCCCATCGTGCCCCGTCCCTTGCGTCCATCCGAGGCGCCCAAGTCGCCGATCCGCGAGCGCGCCGCAGCGCCGCCGCCTCCTCCGCCACCACCTCCTCCGCCGGCGCCGGCCGCCTCGGCCGACCAGAATCTCGCGGAGATGGCGCAGCGGCTGGAAGCGGCGCTCCGCCGTCCGGCTGGCGGCGACAATGTCGCCCCGCCCGTGCAGCCGGAGGCACCGCCCGCGCGAACGCCGCGCAACGAGGCTCCCTCCCCCGCGCCGCAGAAGACCAGCTTTGAGAATCTCGAAGACGAGATGGCGTCCCTGCTCGGACGGCCAAAGAATCCTTCGTGAGGATCGCCGCCCTTCCGCGTAGAGTTTTTTCCCTCGTTGTTCTGATAGCCGCCGCCGGATCGCTCGCCGATCCGGCGTTCGCGCAGGATATCAGCATCAATTTCGGCCAGGGTGGCGGCGGCGTCACCGAGCGCGCGATCCAGCTGATTGCGCTGCTCACGATCCTTTCGGTCGCGCCGTCGATCCTGATCATGATGACGTCGTTCACGCGCATCGTGGTGGTGCTGTCGCTCTTGCGCACCGCGCTTGGGACAGCAACCGCGCCGCCGAACTCGGTGATCATTGCGCTCGCAATGTTCCTAACGGCCTTCGTGATGGGGCCGGTGCTGCAAAAATCCTATGACGACGGCATCAAGCCGCTGATCGCCAATCAGATCGGCGTCGAGGATGCCTTGCAGCGCGCATCGGGTCCCCTGCGCATCTTCATGCAGAAGAACGTGCGCGAGAAGGACTTGAAGCTCTTCATGGACATGTCGGGCGAGACCCGCCCCGCGACGCCCGAAGACCTGTCGTTGCGGATCCTGGTGCCGGCTTTCATGATCTCGGAGCTGAAGCGCGCCTTCGAGATCGGCTTCCTGCTGTTCCTTCCCTTCCTGATCATCGACCTTGTGGTGGCATCAGTGCTGATGTCGATGGGCATGATGATGCTGCCGCCGGTCGTGGTGTCGCTGCCGTTCAAGCTGATCTTCTTCGTGCTGGTGGACGGCTGGTCGCTGGTGGCGGGAAGCCTGGTGCAGAGCTACGGCGGCGGGTGACAACGCGCTGCCCTCGGACGGCTGGATTGATCACTGACTTTTCCGGTCCTTACCAGCGCCTCCTCGAGAGGACCTGAATTCAGGCTGGCTGGGGATGCCGCCTGCCGGCACGCAGCAAGTTCGCAATCTCAGGCCGGCATGCGCCGCAATTGGTGCCGGCCTTCAGCCGCGTGCCGATATCGTCGACATCGCGCGCGCCCTTCAGCGCTTCGGTCGCAATCTGGTTACGGCCGATGCCGAAGCAGGAGCAGATGACGGGTCCGATGTCCTCGCGGGCATCGACCGGCTGACCTGCGAGTAGCCACATTCGCGCCGCCGGCGACAACAGATTTTCCGCGAACAGGCTCGACAGCCACGAGCGCGCCACGAGCTTGTGGTCGGACGCGACGAATACACAACCCTCCAGCCTGCCGTCGCGCACGGCCGCATAGCGATAGCGCCCCGCTCCGGGATCGCGATAGGCGATCCATTCGATCTCGGCCTCGCCGAGCCCGAGCCGCTCGCGCGCCCAGTCACTCCAACTCGCCGGCCGATCGTCGAACGCCAGCTCCATGCGGAAGTAGCGCTCCATTCGCCCGCGCACCCAATAGCCGCCGGCCGGCGCCTCGATCTGGCGCCGGCTCAGGACGAAGACATGCCATTTCGGCGCGTAAGGCTCGGCACGCACCGGCGTGTGCTTCAACTCCGGCTGGCCGGAGATCGGATCGGTGGCTGGATTGACCAGGGCGTTGATCCGCCCCTCGCCTGCATATTCACCGCTCCAGTGCATCGGCACGAATACGCAGCCGCGCCGCTGCTCTGGTGTAACCGTCACGCGGGCCACCATCGACCCGAATGCCGAGCTCAGCCGCACCAGCGCGCCATTCTCGAGTCCCTCGCGGCGCGCATCCTCGGGATGGAATTCGGCGCAGGGCTCGAAGATGTGCAGCATCAGCCGCGGCGAGCGCGCCGTGCGCGTCATGGTGTGCCAGTGGTCGCGGATGCGGCCGGTGTTGAGCGCCAGCGGATAATCGCGGCTGGTCGCATTCTGCGGCGCGCGCGGAGTAACCGGCACAAAGCGCGCCTTGCGGTCCGGCGTGAAAAACCCGCCGGACTCAAACAGCCGCGGCGCGCCGGTTGGATCTTCCGGCGTCACCGGCCACTGCACCGGCGCTAGCGCATCATAGGCATGGTCCTGGATGGTTTCGAGCGCTGAGATGTCGAAGTCGCGGGTGCCGCCGTTCTCGAAGCCGGAAAGCCTTGCGTGCTCGCGGAAGATCTCCGCGGCGCTGGCGTATTCGAAACCGGCAAATCCCATCCGCTGCGCAACATCGCAAGCGATCTTCCAGTCCGCACGCGCCCCGCCCGGCGCCGGCAGGAACGGACGCTGGCGGGAAATGCGGCGCTCCGAATTCGTGACGGTGCCGTCCTTTTCGCCCCAGGTCAGGGCCGGCAGCAACACCCGCGCATGCCGCGTGGTCTCGGTGTAGCGCAGCGCGTCCGACACCACGACAAGGTCACAAGCGTCCAGCGCGGCGCGTGCTCGGTTCGCGTC
>JAEZEU010000477.1 GCA_023432885.1 Pseudomonadota bacterium
CGCCGCGGCCATGCTGCGCGCCCGCGAGAACGTGCAGCGGCAACGCGACAGCGCGAGCCGCAGCGGCGCCCTGGTGTCGCCCACCTTCTTCATCAACGACCGGCGCTTCGAGGGCGCCTGGGATGAATCGACGCTGGCGGAGGCGCTGCAGCGCTCGCCCGGCCATCGCGTGCAGGCGGCGGCGCTCGACTTCGCCCGCTGGGCGCCATCCACCGGCCTGCTGCTGCTCCTGATGACGCTGCTCGCGGTGCTGCTGGCCAACTCCCGCTGGGGCGCAGCGTTCGAGGGTCTGTGGCACCTGCCGGTCGGCTTCGTCGCCGGCAACGTCTCCTTCAGCCTGCCGATGCGCGAGTGGATCAACGACGGGCTGCTGACCGTCTTCTTCCTGGTGGTCGGGCTCGAGATCAAGCGAGAGTTCACTACCGGCCGCCTATCCAGCGGCCGCGCCGCGATGCTGCCGATCGCCGGCGCAGCCGGCGGCATGCTCTTGCCCGCCTTGATCTACCTGCTGATCGTGCCGGCCGGCCACCTGACGGCGGGCTGGGCGATACCGACCACCACCGACACCGCCTTCGCGATCGCGCTGATCGCGGTGCTCGGCGATCGCGTGCCGATTGCGCTGCGCATTTTCCTCACGGCGGCGGTCGTGGTCGACGACCTGGTCGCGATCGTCGTGGTGGCCGTGTTCTATTCCGGCAGCATCGACCTGGGCTACCTGGGAATGAGCCTGCTCGCGACCGGTGCGCTGATGGCGCTCAACCGCGGCGGGATCTATCGTGCCCTGCCTTATGCGCTGCTCGGCACCGCGCTGTGGATCCTGCTGCACGCGGCGGGGCTGCATGCGACGCTTGCCGGCGTGATCGTGGCCATCGTCACGCCGACCCGCCCGCCGGCCAACCTCGCGGCGCTGATGGCGCAGGCCGAGACGGTGCTCTCGGCCGAGATGCGCGCCGCGCGCAAGAAGGTCCTGCGGCACGGTCCGTCGGAGCCGACCTTGCGGGCATTCGATGCGATCCATGACCGCATCCAGTCCCCCGCCGACAAGCTGTTGCGCTCGGTCGAGCCCTGGTCGAGCTATTTCGTGCTGCCGCTGTTCGCGGTGGCCAATGCCGGCGTCGCCTTCACCCCGGCCGCGGTCCTGGGCCACGAGCGCCTGATGCTGGCGGTCGTGGCCGGACTGGTGCTCGGCAAGGCGCTCGGCATCCTCGGCGGGGCGGCGATCGCAGTGCGCCTTGGCGTTGCCGACAAGTCGCCCGACTACAACTGGCGGCAACTCGCCGGCGCAGCGGCCCTGGCCGGCATCGGCTTCACCATGTCGCTGTACATCGCGGCCAAGGCGTTCCCCGATCCCGACGAGTTCGCTGCCGCCAAGATTGCCGTCTTCATTGCCTCGCTGCTGGCCGCCGGGCTCGGTACGGCGCTGCTATGGCCGCGGCCGGCGCGCGAACCGTCGCGCGCCTGAGAAAGTCGTAGGCGCCTGGGCCGGGCGCTCAGGCGCTGGCTGCATCCAGCAGCGCGATGGTGTCCGCATCGAGTTCGAGGCGCGCCGCGCCGATGAGCTCCTGCAGCTGCTCGACCGATGTCGCGCTGGCGATCGGCGCCGTGACGGCCGGGCGGGCGATCAGCCAGGCGATCGCGATCTGTGCCGGCGTCGCATGGTGCTCCTCGGCTGCCTCGTCGAGCGCCGACAGGATCGAGCGACCGCGCTCATTGAGGTAGGCGGACATCCGCGCGCCGCGCGGGCTCTTGCCGAAATCGTCCTCCGAGCGGTACTTGCCGGTGAGAAAGCCGCTGGCGAGCGAGTAGTAGGGAGCGACCCCCAGCCCGGCTTCGCGGCACAGCCCTTCGAGCTCGGCCTCGAAGCCGCTGCGCGCATAGAGGTTGTACTCCGGCTGCAGCACCTCGTAGCGCGGCAGGTTCAGCCGCCTGCTGACGTCGAGCGCCTCGCGCAAGCGCCGGGCGCTGTAGTTGGAGGCGCCGAGCGCGCGCACCTTCCCCTGGCTCACCAGGTCCGCATGCGCCTGCAGCGTTTCCTCCAGCGGCGTGTCCGGATCGTCCTTGTGCGAATAGTAGAGGTCGATTCGGTCGGTCTGCAGCCGCTTGAGCGACTGGTCCACCGACTTGCGGATATGGGCGGCCGTCAGTCCCTTGCCGGCAGGCCCCATGTCCATGCCGACCATGGTGGCGATCACCACCTTGTTGCGGCTGCCGCGGCTCTTGAGCCACTTGCCGATGATCGCCTCCGACTCCCCGCCTTCATGGCCCGGCACCCAGCGCGAATACGTATCGGCGGTATCGATGAAATCGAAGCCGGCGTCGACGAAGGCATCGAGCAGGGCGAACGAGGTCTTCTCGTCGGCGGTCCAGCCGAACACGTTACCGCCCAGCACCAGTGGAGCGATATCGAGGTCGGTTCTACCCAGGCGGCGTTTCTGCAAGGCACTTCTCCGTAGTCTGTCCAACCGGCCGACATGCGGCCGGCGGCACCCTAGTCCGCGGCCCTGCCGAGTTCAAATCACGCGCCTGAACAATCCACTCGCCAGAAAGTGACTTGCCTGTCACGAGACGAGCCGGCCGACCTCTTCCAGCCAGTGGTCGCGAATCCCGAGCGCCTTCAGGTGGGCGACGGTGTTGAGCACATATTCCTCGTTGGGACCGGCCTGGCCGACCGCGCCGGACACGATTCTTGCCGCCGCAACTTCGTCGAGGCTTCCGGCATACTGCTCATGCGTCCGGTCTACGACATAGGCGACGGCGACCGCGCTCTCGCCGCTTTCCAGCCTGATCGGCAGCATGCGCTCGAGATAGACACTGGTGATGAGTTCGCGGTCGCGCAGATAGGCGAGCGCCTCGTCGCGCAGTTCATGCGGCACGCGGAAGGCCATGCCGACGCAGGATCCGCCCCGATCGAGCCCTAGCACCAAGCCCGGTCTGTCACGCGTGCCGCGATAGATGTGGGACGTGACGCAGAGCGAACGGCGGAACCCGTGCAGGCGCGCGCGCTGCGTCTGCGTATGCGCGAAGCCAGGGCGCCACATCAGCGAGCCATAGCCAAAAACCCAAAAATCGCCCATATCGCCAAGCCAATGTCTGTTGCGCCACGATGGCGCAGAGGAAACGACTAGCGCATGATCGCCGAAAGGTTGAGGCCTTTCGCGTTGGAACGGGGCGACAGGGGGAACAATGACGGCGACAGATCGAAAGCCACCGAACTACGGCCGGCGCATCCTGTGGCTTGGCGTCTTCGTCGTCGTCCTGTTCGGCGGCTACAGCGCCGGCTGGTTCTATCTCGCTGACCGGCTGGTGACAAACGCCAGGGCGGCGATCGCCGAGGCCAATCGGGACGGCGTGACGGTCGAATGCGACAATCCGATCGCGCGCGGCTTTCCGTTCCGGCTCGGCGTCTATTGCGACCGCATCGCCTATGCCAATGCCGTGGAGGCGCTCGGCCTGACCGCCGGAAACCTGAGGACGGCCGGGCAGATCTATGATCCGACGCGTTTTATCGCTGAGCTCGACGGGCCGGCCACAGTCGCGACGCCGCGCAACGGCATGCTCAATCTCGACTGGGAAAAACTGCGCGCCAGCGTGCGCTGGGCAAGGCCGCTGCCCGAA
>JAEZEU010000582.1 GCA_023432885.1 Pseudomonadota bacterium
GTGATGGTGTTTGGTTGAATCCGCAGACCTGGTTCACCTCTCTCGATGGAGAGGTGAACCTCGGATGCGGCTCCGCTCAAACCTTGCTCAGCATGCTGCAGGGCGTATTCGCCCGATGCAGCGGACAGAACAACGCATTCTCGCTCCCGAGCAAAAATGTTGAAAACAACCCCATGCAAAGTAGCGACATCAGGCAAATCGGTAACGCCGCGACACTTGACACGTCGGGCAAATCACGGGCACTCCAGCACAATCTCATGATCCCCTAGAATGGCGATGCCGTTGCCCTGATCGCCTTCTCACTGCGGCTCCCGACCGGGGAGGCAGCGGCACTGGCGGATGTCGTCGCAGCGTGCTGCGCGGGCGCGCTGACGGCGGCTGCTTTGGCGCGATAGCGCGGCAGTTCCCCCTCGAGCGAGTAGAGCACGCAGAGCGCCAGGCTCGCCCACACCGCACCGCTGAAATAGAGCGACATCCAGGCGATCTCGCCCTTCCAGTGAGCGATATCGTGGGTCTTGACCCAGCGCGTAGAGACGTCGCGCAGGCCTTCGAGCAGCCCGAGCAACTGGTTGCCCTCGGCGAGGTTGGCGCGCCAGCGGCCAAAATACATCGGGACGTCAACGGTGATGAGGAAGGCGAGATAGGCGACGATGCCTGCGATCGAGAGGATGAGGACCACGCGAGCCGGCCCGTGGAACTCCGGCAGCAGCCGGACGAGGCCGATGCCGACCAGGAAGAAGGCGACCGCCCACAGCGAGTTCTCGATCGCGTTGTAGAAGAAGTTCGTGGTCAGCACGGCGTACCACGAAAAACACTCGGCGATCAGGATGAGCGGCACGATGATCCAGGCCACATTGAGCACGGTGTCCGAGCCCGTGATCGTACCGAGTTGATGCAGGACGATCGCCCATTGCGCGACGAAGCAGATTTCGGCGACGGTTGCGACGGAGCGGCCCACCAGCACGCTCGACAGCCATGTATCGAACAGGCAGATGCGTTGCACATCGGCGCGCGGCAGCACCGAGCGAAATGCGCAGCCGAACACATAAGCCGCACAGAGCAGCAGCATCAGCTCCATGCTGCCGACCGGCTGCGCGCTGAGCTCGCGATAGAGCAGGAACCACAACGCGATATTGACGGCGCTGACCAGCGTCAGCATCGCCCACCACCAAGCCAGGGGATTTTGCCGCGCACGCCACAGGTTCATTCCATCGCTCCACATGGCCTAGAAATCAGTTTCTATCGCGGCGATCGGGGCATGAGCCGGTGAAAGCCGCGGCTTGATCGCGTTTGCGCCGAACCTCGCGATTGTCCCTGCTTGACAAACGCGGATCGAAGAGGCATTTGTTCTCTCTTTGTTCGCATCTAGAGCAACTGCGATCCGATCAAACTCGTGGCTGTAACTGCTCTCGAAGTGCAACTGCAAAGGTTTAACGACTTACTGATAGCGTCAGTGGTGTCGCGAGCGCGGCGAGCCCTTATTTCTGTGAAATTGAGGTTCGTTCCGACGGCATGACGAGTTTTATTCGATACAGGCTATGCCTCAATCGATAATGTTGGCTAGGACTTGCTGTACGTAGGTACTAGAAGAACGAATGACGACCGCTCGCCACATAGTCGCGTTGCTACGCAGCCATATCGACGGGGATGAGGAACGTTTTCTCTCCGTGGCGACGCAGCTTGCCGCACATGAGGCGAGGCAGGGACACGGAAAACTCGCTCAGGAACTGCGCGAATTGATCGACGCCGCAAAGGGGAAGACCGCGCATGTCGGTCGCCGCGGGGCGGGTCCCGTTCCTTTAGCGCAGCCAAAGGGCGAACTCAGCAGCGTACTGTCGGCGCGATATTCGGATATTCGCCTCAACAGCATGGTGTTGGGGCCAGACTTGAAAGAGCGGTTGGCGCGAGTGTTGACCGAGCAGCGTCAACAGGAGCGTTTGCGCGCTCGCGGCCTGAAACCGCGCCGGAAGCTGTTGTTAATCGGGCCACCCGGTTCAGGCAAGACGATGACAGCGTCCGCTCTTGCGGGCGAGTTGAAGCTGCCGCTCTTCACAGTTCTTTATGAAGGCTTGATTGGCAAGCTTATGGGCGAAACGGCGACACGCCTGCGGCTGGTGTTCGATGCTATCGCAGTTCAGCGCGGCGTATACTTCTTCGACGAGTTCGATGCGATCGGCTCCCAACGATCTCATACGAACGATGTCGGCGAGATCCGGCGTGTGCTCAATTCATTCCTCCAATTTTTGGAGAACGATGACGGCCCGAGCCTGATCGTTGCTGCGACTAACCACCCGGAACTGCTGGACAAAGCTGTTTTCCGGCGCTTCGACGACGTCATTCTCTATGGATTGCCAGACCCGGAGATCGCTCGCGGCATATTGGAGTCGCATCTGACGGGATTTGATCTCTCGGACATTAATTGGTCATCAATCATAGAAGCCACTGTGGGTTTGAGCCAGGCGGAAATATCACGCGCTGCGGACGAGGCGGCGAAGATCGCCGTACTCGAAGACAGAAGCGAGATAAGGACGCCTACGCTGCTCTCAACTTTGGCGGAACGCAGAGTCGCCACGAGTTGAGGCACAGACGATAGATGGCACGACCGCCGCGCAATCGGCCGCATTTTCATGTTGAGGGTGGCGGTCAAGCAGAGCCGTACACATCGCCTCGCATTGTAATTACGGGACTGCCTCCCGCCCGGGTAAGAGCGCAGCACGCACAGAAGCTCGGTCATGCCATCGGTGCCGCCGTCCAACAGGCTCGACAGAAACTTGGAACCCGCGACCAAGCGGTCGCTGCAGGCGAGAAGGGTTTCTATCTCGAATTCGAAATCCCGGCCACGCAGCGGGATGCTGTCGAACGTCTTGAGAATAAGCCTGCCGAGATTGAGCTTGTCGCCGTTAAGCCCGCCGCCGATGATCAAGAGATGGTTTCGGCCACCGTGTTCGTGCCTGAACGCTCGGCCGATTTCTTTGCCAAAAAGATCGAGACGTATCGCGACAAGAACTCGAAGTCCGGGAAGCCGAGGAACGAGGCTTTAATCGCTCGAATCGAAAATGTCCGCCTTGGAGCTGTTCGTTCGCTCTTTACGGACGATATAGCGCTTCTTCCTATGGCTGGTCGTCAAGCGTGGTGGGAGGTGTGGATTCGCGATGGTCGCCTGGAAACGCTTCGGTATGTCGCACAGCGCCTCAATGTAACCCTGAAAGAACATGCCATCAGCTTCCCCGAGCGTGACGTGATCTTGGCGCTGGCCAACGAAGAAGCGATGGCGATGCTCGTCGACAATAGTGACGCCGTAGCTGAACTGCGCATTGCCAAGGACACGCCGACGCTTTTTCTCGAGATGCGGCCAGTCGAACAGGCAGACTGGGCGGGCAATCTCGTCGATCGGGTTGACGCACCTGATGCGGTGGCGCCGGCGATATGCCTTCTCGACAGCGGGGCGAACCGGGCGCATCCCTTGATAGAGCCAGGCTTGGATGCCGTTGACCAGCACGCCTATGACAACGGTTGGGGTGTAGGCGATAGCTCTTACTGGAATGGCCACGGCACGTCGATGTCAGGTGTTGCCCTATATGGCGATCTTGAAGCGGCGCTTAGTCACGGTGGTCAGGTTGTTCTGCAGCATCGGTTGGAGACGGTCAAAATCCTGCCGCCGGCTGGCCAGAACGATCCCGAGCTTTATGGAGCAATCACCGAAATCGGCATCGCCAAGGCTGAGGCACAGGCTCCACGTCGTCGCCGCGTGTTCTGTATGGCGGTCACGAGCGAAGTCGGTCTTGGTCGAGGTCGCCCATCTTCGTGGTCGGCAGCTGTTGACCAGCTTTGCTATGGAGGTGGCGACCGTCGCCGCCTCATGGTGCTCGCTGCCGGCAATCTGCGAGGTGACATTGCGGCTCTGGACTATCCAGACCGTAACGACCTCGAAGAGGTCGAGAGCCCGGCCCAGGCATGGAATCCGCTAGTTGTCGGTGCTTACACCGACAAGATCGGCATCTTTCATCCAGACTTCAACGGCTGGCAGCCAGTGGCGCCAGCCGGCGAATTATCCCCGGCGAGCCGAACGTCTGGCATCTGGGATCGTCAGTGGCCAATCCGACCGGACGTCGTGTTCGAAGGGGGCAACCTCGCCCATGACGGCGTTAATCCAGCTTCAGCGATCGATGATCTTCAACTCGTGACAACGCACTATCGCCCGCAGATGCGTCTCTTTGAGACGTTCGGCGACACCAGCGCGGCCGCGGCGTTGGGCTCGCATCTTTGCGTCGGTATTTTAGTCGCTCGGTCCCAGCTCTGGCCAGAAACTGTGCGAGCTCTCGCGGTGCACTCGGCCGAATGGACGCAGGCGATGCGTGCGAGGATTGAGGGGGCTGCTTATGCACAAAAGGTGGCCATGCTTCGTCGATATGGATGGGGCGTACCAGATATCGGCCGCGCGGTGATGAGTGCGACGGACGATGCGACCTTGATGGTCGAAGATGCGCTTCTTCCGTTCCGGAAGGATGGCTCGACGATTAAGACTCGCAGCATGAATCTCCACCGCTTGCCGTGGCCCCGAGACGAACTGCTCGCGTTGGGACAGCAGGATGTCGAACTACGCGTGACCTTGTCCTATTTCGTTGAGCCTAATCCCGGCGAGCGAGGATGGAGCAGACGGCACCGCTATTCATCTCATTCGCTGCGTTTTGCGGTGAAGCGGTCTTTGGAGAGCCTTCAGCAATTTCGCCAACGTATTAACAAGGCTGCTGAGGCTGAAGAGGAGGGGCAGCCTGGAGCCGTGGCAGGTGCCGACAATTGGGTGCTCGGTACGATTCGTGATAAAGGATCGATCCATTCAGATATCTGGCGCGGAAGTGCGGCTGAGCTCGCCGAGCGCGATGCGGTTGGGGTGTTTCCCATCAGTGGCTGGTGGAAAGAAAAGCCTGCGCTTCAGCGTTGGGATCGGTCGGTCCGGTATGCGCTGATCGTGTCAGTGAGAGCACCGGGAGCAAACATCGACATCTACACGCCGATCGCCAATCAGCTGGAAATTCCAATACTTGCTGGATGAGGCATGGACTACGTACTTGAACCTCATATGCGTCAATCGAACTAAGGTGGTGCAGATTGCTCGGTCCCTTCATACGGGCATTTCGGTTCACCTTGTTGAAGCTAGACGGCGAAGCGGCCAAAGTTGCAATGGGAATAGAGCGATGTCTTACGGCACGATACCGCACGCCGAATCGGTACTGCCGCTCAGTACCGGATAGGTTACTGGGCAGAAGATTAGGGCCTTTAGGCAGAGAAAAGGAGAATGCTTCAGATTAGTAAAATCAAACCTTTGTAGGCCCAAAATCAGCGTAGACGGCCTGATGATTAGAGTGCTAGCAGAATCAACATGTTAGGATATCGCTTCTCCGTCGCCCCCATGATGGACTGGACTGACCGGCATTGCCGCGTCTTCCATCGCCTCATGACGCGACGGGCGCGGCTTTATACGGAGATGCTGACATCAGGCGCCGTCATCCATGGCGACCGCAAGCGGCTGCTCGCATTCGACGCGAGCGAGCATCCGGTGGCGCTGCAGCTTGGCGGCTCGTCGCCTGCGGACCTCGCCCTCGCCGCGAAGATCGGCGAGGATTTCGGGTATGACGAGATCAACCTCAATGTCGGGTGCCCGTCGGACCGGGTGAAGGACGGCCGCTTCGGCGCCTGCCTGATGGCGGAACCGGCGCTGGTCGCCGACTGCGTCGCGGCGATGAAGCAGGCGGTGAAGATCCCGGTCACCGTGAAGTGCCGCATCGGCATCGACGAGCAGGATCCGGAACAGGCGCTCGATGCGCTGGCGCGCGGCGTAGTCGCGGCGGGTGCCGATGCGCTGATCGTGCATGCGCGCAAGGCTTGGCTGAACGGGCTGTCGCCGAAGGAAAACCGCGACATCCCGCCGCTCGACTACGGCCGCGTTTATCGGCTGAAGGCTGCAATGCCCGATGTGCCCATCATCATCAATGGCGGCATCGGCAGCATCGAGCAGGCGAGGGAGCATCTGGCCCATGTCGACGGCGTGATGCTTGGCCGCGCCGCCTATCAGGAGCCTTGGCGCCTGCTGGCCGTCGGTCCCGAACTGTTCGGCGAGGCTGCGCCGTACGCGACCATGAAGGAAGTCTTCGCAGCGATGGAGCCCTATATCGCGCGCGAGCTCGCGCAGGGCACACGGCTGCACGCGATCACGCGCCATTTCGTCGGCGCGTTCCATGCCGTGCCGGGCGCGCGCGCGTTCCGACGGCACCTCGCCGAGCATGGCGTGAAGGCGGGGGCTGGCATCGACGTGCTCCGCGATGCCGTCGCGCTGGTGCGCGAGCAGCAAGCCGCCTCACTTGCGGCGTGAGAGCTCGGGATAGCCGTGCAGCATCAGCTTATCGGAGCGCACGCCCCAGCTTTCGAGCCGGTCGAGAAAGCTCATGCCGAGCAGGTTGGTCTTCAACTGCCCTCGCGGCACCACCAGGGCCGGCACTGATTTCTCGGTGAGCTTGCCCACCGACACGCGATCGAGCGTCAGCCGCGCCGCCTTGGTGTAACCGCCGGCGGTTTCCAGATCGACGTTGTATTCGAGCATGTCGATCGGAAGCCCGATCGCCTTGGCCGTCTCCCAGGTCAGCACGACGGATGTCGCGCCGG
>JAEZEU010000006.1 GCA_023432885.1 Pseudomonadota bacterium
CCTTCGCGCGCCCGCAAATACCCGCTCGACAAGCATCTTTATGCCCAGCGCCATCTGGTGGAATGCTGCTTCTCAAAGCTCAAGCAGTTCCGTCGCGTTGCAACCCGCTTCGAAAAGACCGCCCGAAATTACCGCGCCATCATCACCCTCGCCGCCATCGTCTTATGGATGCGATAAGTGTCCACACCACCTAGTGGCCCGCGCCCGCCGAGTAATGACGGGATGCGGGAGGTCAGCTTACGCGAGCCAGCGCCGGCCCGGTGCGGCCTGGAACAGCCGCTGAGAGTATTCGTGCCGCGGATTCGACAATATCTCGAGGGCGGGGCCGTGCTCGACGATCTTGCCTCGGTGCATCACAGCAATGGTGTCGCTGATCTGACCGGCCGTATGCAGGTCGTGGGTTATGAAGAGGATCCCGAGCTGCATCTCATCCTGCAGCCTGGTCAGGAGCGAAAGGACCTGCGCTTGCACCGAGACGTCCAGCGCGGACACGGCTTCGTCGGCGATCAGCAGACGCGGCTGCATCGAGATCGCCCGCGCGATGCAAATGCGCTGGCGTTGTCCGCCAGAGAATTCGTGCGGGTAGCGATCCAGAGCCGATGTCTGCAATCCGACCTTCTGCAGCAGATCGGCTGCGCGTTCGACGGCCTCAGCTCGCCCCACGCCGATATTGCGCATGCCCTCGATCATCGATTTCCCGACGGTCCATCGCGGGTCGAGAGAGCGGTTGGGGTCCTGGAAGATGAGCTGGACCGGCCGTTGGCCGGGGCGCATTCTTGTCTCGGGCTCGTATCCCTCGATTGCGATCCGGCCGTCGGTATAGTCGAGCAATCCGCAGACGCAACGCGCCATGGTCGATTTGCCCGACCCGGATTCGCCCACCACCGAGACGATCTCGCCACGACGGACCACGAGGTCCACATTGTCAACCGCTCGCGTCGGAGTTGGCCTGCCCGACCATAATCCATGTGACGCATAGGATTTGCTGAGGCCCTCGACCCTGAGGACTTCGGGCGCGTCGAGCTTGGAGCGGCGAGGAACGCGGTTGCGCGCGCTCGGAACAGCGGCCAGCAGCGACTTCGTGTAGGGGTGCTGGGGCGAGCGCAGGACATCCTCCACGGCGCCCTGCTCGACGATCTTGCCGCTTTGCATGACGATGACACGGTCGGCGATCTCCGCGACAACGCCGATGTCATGAGTAACGAACAGAACGGCCGCGCCGGAGCGCCGCTGGATCTCCTTGATCTGGTCGAGAATCTGAGCCTGCGTCGTCACGTCGAGCGCGGTGGTCGGTTCGTCCGCAAGCAGCAGCACCGGCTCGAGCGCAAGCGCCATCGCGATCATGACACGCTGGCGCTGTCCCCCGGAGAGCTGATGCGGATAACGCTCGCGCAGCAGTTCCGGGGAAGGTATGTTGACGAGACGCATCAGCTCCAGCGCGCGGGCACGGCGCTGCTTGGACTGCATACTGGTGTGGATGCGAAGCGCTTCCTCGATCTGGCGGCCGACCTTCATGGTGGGGTTGAGCGCGGTCATCGGCTCCTGGAAGATCATTGCAAGCTCCTTGCCGCGCAGCTCGCTTATCTTCCCGGCCGAAAGCGTCAGGAGATCCCGTCCGGAAAGGAGAATCTCGCCCTGAACCGGACGCAGCTTGGAAGCCAAAAGTCCCATGATGGCGAACAAGGTTACCGACTTGCCCGAGCCGCTTTCTCCCACGATGCAGAGGATTTCCCGCGGGTGAACTGTAAGGCTGACATCGTCGACGGCCAGGCTTCTGTCCGAGCCTGGCGGTAAGGCGACCGACAGATTCCTGATGTCCAGTACCGGCTCGGCGGACATCCTGCTCATGACATCCCCTTCTCAGTCGCAGGATCAAATCGATCGCGCAGGCCATCTCCCAAGAGATTGATCCCCAGCACGGCGATCGCCAGCGTCAGGCCGGGGAACAGGATGATCCAGGGCGCGATGCGAAACAGGATGCGTCCGTCGGCCATGACGTTACCCCAGGTCGGAACGTCCGGCGGCAGGCCGCATCCGAGGAAGCTGAGAGTCGCTTCCAGCAGCATGGCGTTCGCGGCTACGTAAGTGCCGAGCACCGAGAGGGAGCCAAGCACGCCGGGCAGCATGTGACCGACGATGATCGCGCGTGGGGGCGACTTCAGCAGCCTCGCCGCCTCGACATAGGGTTCCTCCCGCATCGACAGGACGCTGCTTCGCACGAGGCGCGCGACGCGGGGCACCTCGTGGCTGGCGATGGCGAGAACAACGCTCGTAATCGAAGCGCCGGCGACCGAAATGGTGGCGATCGCCAGCATGATCGCCGGTATGGCTATGACGCCGTCCATCACGCGCATGATCACCTTATCGAGCGCGCGGAAATATCCGGCAATAAGCCCAAGAACTGTTCCGACCACACAGGCGGCAACCGCGACCGCCGCTCCCACGGCCAGCGAAGCCGACGTTCCGAGCGCCACCCTGCCGAAGATGTCGCGGCCAAGACGGTCCGTGCCGAACCAATGCTCGAGTGATGGCGGGCGAAGCCTCTGGCTGGTCGCGATGGCGTGCGAATTCAAGCCTGAAAGCTGCGCGATGAGGAGGAGGACGACGAACGCGGCAAGAATGCCGGCGCCGAGCAGCAGGCTGCGATTGCCCTGCCACAACCCTCGCAAGCCGGCCGAACGTGCGGCTCGCGACACTCCGTTTTGCGACACCGTGCTCAATACCGGATCCTCGGATCGAGCAGCGAGTAGAGAATGTCAGTCACGAGATTGATCAGGACATAGGTTAGAGAGAACAGAACGATGACGCATTGGATGACCGGAAAGTCGCGTGCCAGGACCGATTCGATGGTCAGCCGGCCAAGGCCGGGCAGGTTGAAGATGGTCTCGGTAACGACGACGCCCGTGAGAACGAGGCCGATGCCCACGCCGATAATGGTGATGATGGGTACCGCGGCGTTCGGCAACACATGCAGCAGGAACACGCGCAGATTGCGACCGCCCAGCGCACGCGCGGTTCGGACATAATCCTGGTTGAGAACGTCGATCGCAGCCGCGCGTGTGATACGCGCGACCAACACGATGAAGACCGTGCTCATGGCAACTGTCGGTGCGATCAGATGCAGCAGCCAGGGCCCAACACCATTGGCGAGGCTGGCATAACCCTGCGCCGGCAACCATTCAAGCTTGATCGAGAACAGCCAGACCAGAAGATATCCGGTCACGAAGGTCGGGATCGAGAAGCCCGTCGTGCACAAGGACACGATTATCCGGTCGATCGGGCTGTTGCGATGCCGCGCCGCGTAGAGCCCGAGCGGCACGGCGACCAGCACCGAAAGCAAGGTGGTCGTGAAGGCGAGCGACAACGTCGCCTCGAGACGTTCGCTAACCATCCTCCAGACCGGCTCGTGGGTGACGATGGAAGTACCGAAATCACCGCGCAGCACATGAAGGATCCAGTTCAGGAACTGAACGAGAATAGGCTGATCGAGCCCCAGAGCCTCACGTGTCTCGGCGACTTGTTGTGCCGTTGCATTCTCCCCGAGCATGGAAGCCACCGGATCGCCCGACAGCCTCAGGAACAGGAAGGCTGCCGCGGCGACGAACCCGATGACGGGAAGGGCTCCAAGCAAGCGCGAGAAAATGAACTTGAGCATGAGGCTGGGCTTCAGTTCTTCGATATGCCCCACAGCATGAGGGCGGGCGCGGGAGCTACGCCCTTGACCCCATCCCGGTAGGCGGCGAGAGCCTTGAACGTCCCGGTCGGAATGTAGATCGCCTTGTCGTAGGCCAGCTTCTGGATGTCGGCCGCAATCTTCTTGCGCTCGCCCATGTCCGAGGTCTTGGCGAACTTGTCGCGCAGCGCCTCCATCTCGGGCATCTCCAGCCAGCCCCATTGCGCCTTCTGCCCGGCGCCGCTCAACGAAATGTTCGCGACCGGATCAACGACGTCGGGACCGGTCCACGTGGAGAGCGCGATGTTCCAGCCGCCCTGGGAGGGTGGAGATTGTGACAGCCGCTTGCGGGTGAAAGTCTGAAAGTCCATGGCCTCAGCCTGGACGTTGAAGCCGATGTTACGCAAGACGCGCGTGAGCACCTCGCTGAGCGGTCCGATAGTGGCGCTGTTGGTTGCGTGGAACTGGACGATCGGTGTGCCGTCATAGCCGGAGGCCTTCAGCGCCTTCTTCGCCTCGTCGAGGCTGACTGGCGGGATGGCCGCATTGGTCTCGTAGGGCGAGCCGCAGGAATAGATCGAGCGGCACTCGCTGTAGAATTTTGGATTACCGACCAGGCCATCCAGAAACTCCTTCTGGTTGACGCCCAGAAGCACGGCACGTCGCACCTCAGCGTTATTGAAGGGCGGAAACAGGAAGTTGAAGCGGATGAACCCGAGTTGGCCGAGTTCGTTGTAGATCACGACCTTGACCTTCGGGTCGCTCTCGAGCAGCGGGGCAAGGTCATGGGGCAGTTCGTGGATGAGATCGATCTCGCCCTTGCTCAGCGCATTGACCGCAGTCATCGGATCGCGAAATTCAATCCAGTCGATACGGTCGACCTTGGCGAGCTTGCCGCCCGAAGCCCAATCGGCGGGCTCCTTGCGGGGAACGTATTTGTCGAACTTGCGGAAGACGAGCCTGACACCGCTCGTACCGGCAGACTGATCGAGGACGAAAGGACCCGAGCCGGTGTAGTCCTTGATCGGCTCACTGCTCGGCGTCTTGGCGACCCGCTCGGGCATAATGAAGGGAACGGACGAGCTGACTTTGCCGAGCGTCGGTAACACGAACTCATACGGCTGATTCAGGACCAGGCGGAAGGTCTTGTCGTCAACAACGGTCCAGTCCTTGGTCAGTGCGGCCAGCTTCTGTCCCATGCCGTCGCGTTGCGCCCAGCGCTTGAGGGACACGACGCAATCCGCAGATCGCACCGGCTGCCCATCGTGGAACTGCAGGCCATCACGCAAGGTGAAGGTGTAGGTGAGACGGTCGTCGCTCACGGTCCAGGTATCGACCATCTGGGGCTTGACCTCGAACTTGCTGTCGATCGCGAACAGCGTGTCGTAGATCAGGTAGCCGAAATCGCGTTCGGTGAAGCTCGTCGTGAAATGCGGATCAAGGATGCGCGGGATCGACGTCTTCGCCATCCGCAGCACGGTTTCCGCCGACGCCCCGACCGGCAGCGCCATCGTCAGCAGCAAGGCGGCAGACAGCAGTTTTCGAAGCCTGGCCGGGAATGCGCGTTTGCTGTCCATCTAAAAACTCCTCATTGTTACGGGATATGAGACTCGGGCGAGCTGGGTGCTCACCACGCGGGGTATGATGTCGGGAACGCCTCGGCAATCGTCTTGCCGGACCAGTGGCGCTGCGGAAACTGATCGACGACCTGCTGCAGTGATTGCTTGCCGCCCTGCAAGACCGAGGCTTCGTCGTAGCCGGTAAGCACGCCGTCCTCCATCAGGGTCTTGCCGTCGCAAATGACGGTCTCGATGAGATCGGGACTGCCCAGATGCACCAGGCTTCGGATCGGATCGTAGACGGGGCCGATCTGCAGATTGTCGAAATCGATGATGAGGATGTCGGCCTTGGCGCCCGGAGAGAGCCGGCCGATATCCGACCGGCCGAAGGCTTGCGCGCCGCCGAGTGTGGCCGCATCAAACAAGGACGCCGAGGTTCCGACCTCATGGTTCTTCCCGATCAGCTTCGCGGCCAGCGCGCCGGCGCGCATCTCGCCGAGCATGTCGTGCGGCATGACATCCGTGCCCATCGACATGGTGATGCCGTGGTCCAGATAGCGTTCGAACCCTTCGAGATTGTAGCCGCGGCGCAGATAAGCCACCGGCGCATGAGAAACGGTCGATTTCGTGCGGCCGAGCTTCTCCAGATCGCTGCTGTATTCCCAGGTCGTGGACGAATGACCCGCGATATAGACGCAGTGCGCGAGAATGACATTGGGCCCAAGCAAACCTTCCGCGTCCATCAGATCGACGGGCGTGATGCCGTGCTTGCGCACGATCTCGTGGAATTCGAACAACTGCTCGCAGAAATGCGTGCTGAACTGCACACCGAGCCGGTCGGCATGCTCCTTTGCGCGGCGCATCAGGGGAACGGTCGCCAGAATGAAATTTCTGACGAGGATGACCCCTTGAAGACGTCCGCTGAACCTTCCATGGTTGTCTTCGACATAGCGGACCGCGCGCTCGAGCTGCTCGAATCCGAGCGTTTCGTTCCAGACCGGCTGTAACCGTCCCTGCTCGTTCTTGTCGAAATAGTTTTCGGCGCCGGTGGCCTGAGGTCCGTAATAAACCCGAAGCCCGCTCTCATCAGCGAGGTCGGTCATCAGCTTGGGGTCGTCGCGGCTGCCGGCACCGAAGGAAAGGACCGTCGTGATGCCGTTGCGGATCAGTTGGGCAAAGCCGAACCGGATCGAATGCTCGGCCGAGGCCGCCGCGACGAACGGGCGGCCGTCGATGCCGTTATTGGGCGTGTAGTTCAGGAAGCCGGAGCGCATCACGTCGCGCCTGCCGAGATCGGTGATGAGGCGCGAGCCCTCGTGCGCATTGACGTGCGCGTGCGTCGAGACGAAGCCGGGAATAACCAGCTTGCCTGCCGCATTGATCGTCCTGTCGACCGCCTCGTCGTACGCCGATCCGACATGGATGATCCGGTCGCCTTGGTAGACTATGACACCCCTTTCGAGGATGCGGTGACCGCCGTCTTTGAAGGCCACGACAGTTCCGCCGTAGATTTTCGTCTTCATCTAATCCTGCATCGTCTCGCTAGAACCGGCATGAGCAAGCCACGTGCCAGATCCGTATATTGCCGACTACACTGCCCCATTCTGGTTTTCACTCCGGCGGCTGCATCGATTGGATGCAGGCCCCGCGAGTTTTTGTGCAGCTTCACCAATTCTCCAGGGACACCGGATATTCCTCCTCGACCGGCCGCTTCGACCAATGCCGCTTGGGAAATTCGTCGATCACGCGCTGGAACGAGCGCTTGCCGCCCTCGACAATCTCTCGTTCGTCGTAGCCTTGCAGGACGCGGTCCCTGAGCAGGAACCGTCCGTCGCAAATGACGTGGTCGATCAGATCGGGCGATGCGAGATGGATCAGGCTGCGGATCGGGTCGTAGACCGGGCCGATCTGCAGATTGTCGAAATCCATCACGACGATGTCGGCCTTTGCGCCGACGGCAAGACGGCCGATATCGTCGCGTCCGAATGCCTTGGCCCCGCCCAGCGTGGCGGCGTTGAAGAAGTCAAGCGAGGTGCCGACTTCATGATTGCGCGCGATCAGTTTGCAGGCCAGCGCGCCGACGCGCATCTCCGTGAGTATGTCGTGGGGCATGACGTCGGTCCCCATCGACATGGTCACGCCGTGGGCGAGGTAGCGATGGAAGCCTTCCAGCGCATGTCCTCTGCGCAACATCACCAGCGGCGAATGCGCAACCGCAGTCCGGGTGCGGCCGAGCTTTTCCAGGTCATTCGAATATTGCCAGGTGGTGTAGGAGTGCTCGGCGAGATAGATCGCGTGGGCGAGCAGGACGTTTTCGCCGAGCAGGCCTTCACGTTCCATGAGATCGACCGGCGTAATGCCGTAGTCGCGAACGATGCGGTGGAATTCGAAGAGCTGTTCGCAGAAATGAGTCGTGAACCGCAGCTTTCGCCGGTCGGCGATCTCTTTGGCCTGCCGCATCAATTCGACGGTTGCGAGAATGAAGTTCCGGACTACGACGATGCCCAGGAAGCGGCCGTCATGACTGCCGTGATGCTCCTCGATGAATTTCTCCTGCGCCTCGAGCTCGGCGCGGCCGACCTTCTCGTCCCATTTCTCGACGAGCCGCCCCTTGTCATCAAAATAATTCACGGCGGAGTTCGCCTGCGGTGCGTAATAGACGCGAATGCCGCTTGCGCCGGCGAACTCGGAAAATGAATGGGCGGCGCTCGGCGGTCCGCCGCCGAATGCCATCACGGTGGTGATGCCGTTACGAATGAGCTGGGCAAAGCCGAAGCGGATGGTATCCGCAGGAATCGCCGCGGCGACGTAGGGCGGTCCGTCAGGACCGTTGTTCGGCGTGTAATTGAGAAAGCCTGACCGCATCACGTCGCGCCGTCCGACGTCGGTGATCAGCCGCGTTCCCTCGTGAACGTTGACATGCGCATGGGTCGAAATGAAACCAGGAAACACCAGTTTGCCAGCGGCATTGACCACCTCGTCGGCTGGCCCGTCATAGGATGGGCCGACATGTACGATGTCAGGTCCTTCGAACACGACGACGCCGTCGTTGAGGAGCCGGTGTCCGCCGTCGCGGTACGCAATGACAGTGCCGCCGGCAATCTTCGTGCGTCTATGCTTGCTCATGAACGTCTCGTTGCGGACATTGCCGGAAGCTCAAACTGTATGCAGAAGTTGAATTTTTGCATGCAAAGCATGTTACCGGCCGCTCCTTGCGCGTCAAGTGCGTCCGGTGTCGCGCCGGAATGCCGCCGAGCCGTTGATGGCGCGCCAGAGCTTTTCAGGCGTGAAGGGCGGGTCAAGGTGAACTACTCCCAGTGGCCATAGGGCGTCGAGAACGGCATTGGCAAACGCCGCCGGCGACCCGGTGGCGGCCGCCTCGCCGACCCCCTTCACGCCGAGAGGATTATCGGAGGCCGGCGTTTCGACCACGGCGGTGTTCGGGGCCGGCATGTCACAGGCACGCGGCAGCGCATAGTCGGCCAGACTACCGGAAAGGAGCTGCCCGGTTTGGCTGTCATAGACGATCTCTTCCATCCAGTTTTGACCGATGCCTTGCGCCATGCCGCCATGAAGCTGGCCCGCAAAGATCATCGGATTGATCACTGTTCCGGAGCTTTGGACGATGGCGTACGATATGATCGTACAGGAGCCGGTCCCGGGATCGATTTCCACCTCGCAGGCGTGACAAGCCGCCGGTACATTCTGGCCAAGGCCCGCGAAACATCCCTCCGCCTGAAAATCCGGGGCGGCCGCGAAGATGTTGCTCCATCCCACGCTGCGGTCTGTCCCCACGACCCGAAACCGGTTCTGGTCGAAAACGACGTCCGCTACCGAGGTTTCCAGGAGCGTGCTTGCGATGTCCCCGCCCCTTCGTATCGCCGCATCGGCCGCAAGCCTGACCGATGATCCGCCCAGCGTGGTCGACCATGAAGCCGCGGTGCCTACCCCCTCGGGCATTTGCGCCGTGTCCGATTGGCTGAACGCGAGCTGCTCCAAGGGAATGCCGAGGCGCTCGGCGGCAATCTGCAGGAACGTGGTCTCGTGACCATGGCCGGCCGATCCGGTGCCGACGACGACTTCCAGCGTGCTGCCATTCCATTTCAGCCTTGCCGGGATCGGCTCGTGCGAGCCGTGCAGATCCTCGGCGAAGAGGCACACCCCGAAGCCGCGCAGCAGCCCACGTCTTTTCGCTGAGGACCGACGTGTTTCGAAGCCTTTGTGGTCGGCGCGCTGGAGCGCGCTATCGAGCAGCGCGCCGAAGTCCTGTGCTTCAAAGCGCGTCCCCAAGGGCGAAGTCCAGGGCATCTGGTCGGGCCTGACCAGAAGGGCCCGGCGCAACGCGATCGGATCCTGTTTTGTGTGACGCGCCACGATGTCGATCATGCGCTCGCAGGCATAGACATTCTCAGGCCGACCTGCGCCACGATACGAGCAGGTCGGCGCCGTATTGGTGAGCACTCCCTCGACCCGGACATGCGCAAGAGGAATCGCGTAGACGCCAGTCAGATGCGTCAGGCCGTTCTGCACGGGGACCATGGCGCGCGACGAGGCATATGCGCCCATATTCATGCGCCTGACGGCATCAACTGCGGAGATGCGGCCCCGCTTGTCGACGGAGGCTGTGACCGTAAACAGGTTGTCGCGCGCGTGGCAGCCGGCGCTCAATCCTTCGCTGCGCTCTGCAATCCATTTGACCGGACGTCCAAGGCGCCGCGCCGCTTCCAGGCAGAGCACATATTCCGGATAGAGACCGTTCTTCTGGCCGAAGCCGCCGCCGGTATCAGGCGCGACCACGCGCATCCGTTCGCGCGCCACGCCGAAGACGCGATCGGCAAGTGCCCGCTGAATGATCTGCACGCGCTGGGTCGAGACGTACAGCGTAAAATGCCCATTCTCGTGGACGCCGATGCATCCACGCGGCTCGAGCGGCAGCGCATCGACGCGATGGACCCTGAGCGTCGATGTGATCTTGTTGGCAGAGCCATCCATTGCGGCATGAACGGCGGCGGCATCGCCCTCGGCGTATGAAAAGTCAGCATTCGTGGTGGAGATATCAAGCCGGGCCGGCGTCTCGGTGACGCTGATTTCCAGGGCCTCCGCCGCCTGCCGCGCGAGCGCGAGGTTGTCGGCCACGATGAAGGCGACGGGATCGCCAACGTAGCGCACTTCGCGCATCGCCAACGTAGGCTGCGGCGTTGCGGACCAGGTTTCGAAACTGTGCCCGGGCGGCGGCAGGTCAACCGGAACCTGGGCAAGTCCTGTGCCCTGCAGATCATCACCCGTCAGCACAAGATGAACACCAGGGAGGGCGCGCGCGATGGCGGCGTTGATGCTGAGATCCGCTCCACTGGCCCAGGCCGAACGCACGACGAGACCATGAAGCTGGCCCGGCAGCAAAAGATCATCGGTGAACTGTCCACGCCCAGTGGTGAAGCGCTGGTCCTCGCGGCGGCGGACTGAACGGCCGATCAACGCGTCCCGCTGTGTCACGGCTCGTTCGCCAGTTGCCAGACAGTATCGGCGAGCACTCGCGCGCCGTCGGCCAAGTCCGCGGCCTCGCACCACTCGGCCGGATTGTGGCTGATGCCGCCTCGGCAAGGCACGAAGATCATGCCGGTCGGACAGACATAATGCAGCTGGCGGGCGTCATGTCCGGCTGCCGAATAGATGTCCTGACTGCGGACGCCGTTGGCGTCGGCGGCCGAAGCGATCCGGGAGCGAACGCGCGGATTGAAGGTCAGCGATGAGGAGTGCTGGATTTGCCTGAGTTCGGCCCGGCAAGGGAATTGCTCGGCCTCGACGATCGCGCGGATGCTTGCATCGAGACGGTCGATGACCGCGTCGTCGGGATGGCGCAGATCGATCGAGAACAGAACTTCAGCGGGCACGACCGACGGGGCATTCGGCGTGACCTCGAACAGGCCGACGGTAAGCTTGGTATCGTCGGGGTCCATCGCCGCGCGATCGATCGCTGCAATCATCCGCACAGCCGCCATCAGCGCATCCTTGCGTTCATGGCGCGCGGCCGTGCCTGCGTGCGCGGCTTCGCCATGGACGCGAATGCGATAGCGGCGGGTGCCCTGGATGCCGGTCACCACGCCGACCGGGACACCGGCTCGTTCGAGCAGCGGTCCCTGCTCGATATGCGCCTCGACAAAGGCGGCAATCGGAAAGCCGAACGGACGCTGCGGCACGCCGACGTCGGCGGCAAGGACGCCAGCTAGCGCGTCACCAAGAAGGACGCCGGCGGCATCCCGGTTGGCGACAAGCTCGGCCAGATCCTTTGTACCGGTGAAAAGGTCGGACCCGGTCATGCCGGGCGAGAAACGCGAGCCCTCCTCGTTCGTCCATGCGACGACTTCGATCGCGCGACGTGGCGTGAGACCGGCCTCCCGCATGGACTGGACCGCTTCGAGTGCGGCGAGGACGCCATAGGCCCCGTCGAACTTGCCGCCGGTCGGCTGCGAGTCGATATGTGAACCGGTCAGCACCGGAGGCAGTTCCGGGGACTGCCCTTCGAAGCGAAGAAACAAATTTGCAGCCGCATCGGTGAAGGGCGACAATCCCAACTCCCGTCCCCAGGCGACAATTTGAGCACGTGCGGAAATTTCTGCATCGCTCAAGGCTTGGCGATCCACCCCGCCATCTTCGCGCGCGCCGAAGCGGGCGAGCTCCATGATACGATTCCAAAGCCTTGTGCCATCGACTCGTTCAGACGCGCGCATGATCCGGCCGTATCAATCGGTGCGCATGATCTGGGCGGGGTTGGCCCGCGCGTCGCGCACCTTCCAGGAGCCGGATTCGACCCGGGCAAGGAATTCGGAGAGCAGCTGATTGAACAGCGCGGGTTCCTCGAGATTGAGCGTATGACCGCTCTTGGGGAATACGGCGAGACCGCAGGCCGGGATGGTTTTCTTGAGGAAGATGCCCGGCTGAAGGCAGTGATCGTCCTCGTCTCCGACCATGACGAGAACCGGGGGCTTCATCGCCTTGAACCCGTCCTTGAGATCGTAGAGGGATGGGCGCTGCTTCTGCACGCCGCGCATCGTGTTCGCCGCTCCCCGGCTCGAGTGGCGTCCGAGCCGTTCCGCGAACAGGGCCCAGCCGCGTGGATCCTTGTCCTGAAACTGCACGCGGGAAGCGCCCTCGGCATAGACCTTCGCAAAACGCTCCGAGCCTTGGGTCTCGAAGTTCACTGCCACCTGTTCGGAAATGCCCTTGAAGTATTCCTCGAATTCCTTCTCGGCTCCATAGCCCGCGCCGGCTGCGCAAACCGACAGCACACGCTCGGGCCGCTGCAATCCGGCATGAAGCACCGCAAATCCGCCCATCGAGAGCCCGACCAGGTGCGCCCTCTCTATTCCGGCGGCATCCATCACCTCGAAGACGTCATCGACGGCGCGTTGCTGGGAGTACGAGGCCAGCTCTTCCGGAACATCGGAGGGCGGAAAACCGCGGGCAGCATAGGTGAGGCATCGGTGCCGGCGCGCGAAGAAATTCATCTGCGGCTCCCAGCTCCAGTGGTTGCCGCCGAACTCGTGCACGAACACGATTGCAGACCCGGCGCCCGCCGTTTCGTAGTGCAGCTTGATGTGATCGCTTGTCGTCGCGAATGCCATTGCTGTCTCCGAAGACCCTTTGTCAGACGACCGAGCGGCGCGATGCGATACCGCCGTCCACGGTTATGACGGTGCCCGACGTGTAGCCTGATCTGAACGAGGCTAGAAAAAGAAACAGGTCCGTAATCTCGTGAATTTTGGCGGGCCGCTTCAGCGGATATTTTTCCAGAAGCTCGGGATAGCGCGCGGAATCGCCGAGAGTATTCTCGGCGAACTTGCGCAGCATGTTGTAAATGCGGGTGGTGTCGACAGGACCGGGATTAACCCCAATGACGCGGATATTGTCGTCGAGGCTGCGACCTCCGATGGCGCGTGTCATCGCCATGATCGACGCATTGCCCGCAGCTCCTTCGATATATTGAGGGTCGCAGATCTCGCCGCCGTTGCCGATATTGTTGAGGATCACGCCACCGCCGCGCGCCTTCATGCGCGGATAGACCAGCCGGATCATGTCGGCATAGCCGAAACCCTTCAGCGCCCACCCCTCGCGCCATTTCTCGGGGCCGATGTCGAAGATGGTGCCGCTCGGGATCGCGCCGGCATTGTTGATAAGGATGTCGACGTCGCCCGCCTCCTCGACGATGCGGTCGGGCGCGCCGGCCTCGGTCATGTCGACGGCGGTGGTGGTGATCGCAACCTTGTATTGCGCCTCAATCTCCGCCTGCAGTGCCTTCAACTTGTCCGCCGAGCGCGCCGTGAGGTGCAAATGACAGCCCTCCGCGGCGAAGGCATGGGACAATCCTTCGCCGATGCCCTGCGAGGCTCCCGTTATCAGAACCCTCTTGCCGCTCAGTTTCAGGTCCATTGCGATCTCGTCCTTTGCGTCGATCAGAAAAGCGGTATGTCGCTGTTAATACCGCGGGCCCGCTCGACCATCGCAGGCAGCAGTTCTACGAATTCCTCGATCCAGGCCTTCGGTACCGAAGTCGAGACCTTGACGAACCGGTCGCCGAAGGTCGGCGTATGATAGGAGCCCTGTCGGATCATGATGCCGCGCTCGCCATAGGCTGCGACAAGCGCCTCGGGGCGGACGCCGTCACCGCATTCGAGCACCACGAAATTTCCGTTGGAGGGATAGACCGGCATCGAAAAGCCCGGCAGACGCCCGACTGCGGCGTGGATCAGAGCCTGGTTCTCCCGCGTTAGCGCCAGCACGCCGGGGAACCATTCGCTCTTGATCGCGAGTCCCGCGAGCGCGGCTCGCTGCGACAAGAGGCTCGATCCGAGGTTGTTCGGCGGGGCCGCCGCCAATTGCTCGACAACATCGGGAGCCGCGATGACCGCGCCGACCCGCAATCCCGCGAGTCCCAGCCACTTGGAGAAGCTGTAGATCGTCAGCGTGCGCTCGGGGTAGATAGTGCCGGCAAGATGGTGGTCATGTGCGAAGTGGCGATAGGTACAATCATGCACCAGCCAGGCGCCGGCCTTGCGCGCGATCGCCGCAATCGCCTCGATTTCGGCGCGTGTGCAGGCCACCCCGAGCGGATTGTTGGGATCGACAATGTAGATCATCCGCGTCTTGGACGTGATCGCTGCGGCTAGCCGCTCCGGGTCAAGCCGGTACTTGTACTCCGCACCGTAGATCGGAAGTTGAATGACCTCTGCGCCTACCGAGCGCGCGAAGGCCATCGGCCAGTTCCATGTCGGATCGGTTGTAATGAACTCGTCGCCCGTTCGAAGCAGCGTGTGGCAGACATGATAGAGCGAAGCCACCGCGCCGTCGGAAACGAGCGCTGCCTGCGCAGGCAGTCCGGCATCCGCGATGATGCCCGCTCGCAGCGCTTCGAGACCGGCAGGAGGCGCGTAGACGTGAAAATCCTCCTCCCGGGCGCACTTTTCCATCGCTTCTATGACTGCGGGGTGAGCGGGGACATGATTGGTGTTCTGACCGAGCCACTTCAGGCCCTTGGTGTTCAGAAGCTTGTCAAAATAGGCATTGCGGGTTTCGAAACGTCTCATTGATCACTCATCCGGAAGTCGGCACCCTCTGTTACGTTCAAATTCGCATGCCAACAAGTGATTTTTGCATGCAATTTTCGTATGAATTGGCAGGGTTGCGCCGATTGCTTTACAAGGGGGCATTGTCACCGCCCTCCTTCATGACCGGTAGCTTATGAACGCCCGAAGTCCTGCCAAAACTCGCCGCCCCGCAAGCCGCGTTCGTGCGAGCAAAAGCGCGGAGGCAAACCAGGAAGCCTCCCTCGCGGGTGATATCGCCAAGCGCATGGAGGAGGAGATTTTGCGGGGGCGAGCGCTGCCGGGCGCCCGGCTCGACGAGCGGGAATTGTCGGAGCGCTTCCAAGTGTCGCGGACGCCCGTGCGTGAGGCGTTGCAGCGGCTTTCGGCCTCAGGTCTGGCAGTTGCGAGGGGACGTCAGGGCCTGCAGGTCGCACGAATGTCGGTTGCGGATCTGCTCGATGCATTGACGGTCGTAGCCGAGCTCGAAGCGCTTGCCTGCGTACAGGCATCCCGGCGTATTACGCCGGAGCAGCAGACGGTGCTGCAGAAGGCCAATGAAGCTTGTGGCGCGGCGGCCGCCCGTGGCGATGTCGAAGGCTTCTACGATGCCAACATCGACTTCCACAACGCCATCGCAGAGGCGAGCCACAACCGCGTGCTGCAGGACGAACTGCGACGGCTGTCGCTGAAAACCGCGCCATATCGCCGGACGATCACTTACCAGTCGGGCCGGATGGAATCATCGCAGACGGAGCACGAGGCGGTGCTGAAGGCGATCATCACCAACAACCCGGCCGAAGCGGGAACCCTGATGCGCAAGCATCTGTCCATGCTGAGCGACGGCATCGCGGACTTTCTGCATTTCGTTCGGCGCTCCGAGCACGCCAACTTGCTCCTGGAGGCCGACGCATAGAGGAAACGAGGGAAACCTGCTTCTTTAAGGCGGCCACGCGTTGCATACGGACTCCGAAGCGAGCGATTGAACGTTTGGTCGGCGCGCCCGATGGCGCTCCCTAGGGGAATCGAATCGATCCGTAACTCAGTAGTGCCCCGGCGCGAAGGTGATCAGCCACAGCTCGCCCCACCCATCGACGCTTGTTCCTAACAAATGCGGTCGTCGTGCATGAGCGAGCGCCTCTTTCGGAAACACACGGATCCGTTGCGGATGAGTGCTTCGTGCGCCCGCAGGTAACGTGCATTTGCGCAACGAACAGACGGATCAGGAGATACCCTCGGTTCTAGCGAGCATATATCTCTCGATCTCACCCCTGCAATCGAGGTCCCCATGAGCACAATCACCACCCAAGACGGCACCCAGATCTACTATAAGGATTGGGGCGCCGGACAGCCCGTTGTATTTAGCCACGGCTGGCCCCTCTCCTCCGATGCGTTCGAAGACCAGATGTTCTTTCTCGCATCGCGCGGCTATCGGGTCATCGCGCATGATCGCCGCGGCCACGGTCGTTCGAGCCAACCCTGGACCGGCAACGACATGGACACCTACGCCGACGACCTTGCCGAACTTGTGCAGCAGCTCGATCTCACGAACGTCATCCATGTCGGTCATTCCACTGGTGGCGGAGAAGTTGCGCGGTACATCGCCCGCCACGGCACCCAACGCGTGACTAAGGCCGTGCTCATCTCCTCCGTGCCGCCAATCATGGTGAAGACGGCAGCCAATCCGGGCGGCTTGCCGCTCTCGGTATTCGACGACTTGCGCACCAGCCTGGTCGCCGATCGCTCGCGGTTCTGGAAGGATCTGAGCATGCCCTTCTACAGCTACAATCGTCCCGGCGCGAAGATCTCCGAGGGCGTCCGCGACTCGTTCTGGCTGCAGGGCATGATGGCAGGATTCCCGGCCGCCTATTTCTGCATCAAGGCATTCTCCGAAACGGACCAGACCGAAGACCTCAAGAAGTTTGACGTGCCGACGCTGATCATCCAGGGCGACGACGATCAAATCGTGCCGTTCGCGGACGCCGGCGCGCTACAGGCCAAATTAATCGCGGGATCGGTGCTGAAGGTCTATAAGGGCGCGCCGCACGGTCTGTGCACGACCCATAAGGACCAGGTCAACGAGGACTTGTTGGCATTCTTCAAAACCGAGGCGCAACGCGCGGCTTGAGAAGCCCCACCCTGCAAGAAATCAGCGGCCGGCGCGATATCGCCCCGGCCGCCGCACTCTCTGGTAACCCCATGCGACCGATCACTATCGACGAGCTGCTGCTCGATGGGTCCTCTCGTGCGCGGCAATCGAGGCCAAGAACCCAGCATCCGAGTTTTGGCGCGGACGCTTGACGGCGACCGCACATGCCGGGCGGTGCGGCAAAAGATATCGAAGACGATCAAAGCCCGAGATCGGACAGCCCCGGATGATCCGCCGGCCGCGGCCCGGACCGGTCCCAATGGTATTTGCACTCGGATTCCTTGATCGGCAGGTCGTTGATGCAGGCAAACCGCCTCTGCATCAACCCGTTCGGGGCAAAGTCCCAATTCTCATTGCCGTAGGAGCGAAGCCAGTTTCCGGAATCATCATGCCATTCAAAAGCAAAGCGCACGGCGATCAAGTTGTCGGCGAAGGCCCAGAGCTCCTTGATCAGGCGGTAATCGAGCTCCTTCGCCCATTTGCGGGTCAAGAACGTCACCCACTGTCTTGATCAAATCCCGATCTAGAGCGTGACTTCATACGTGAACAAACCGATAAGCATTTTTTCACGAGTTCTCTCCAATAGCGTTTTAGTGAGCCGCGGAAATGCAGTCATCACGGCTTCATTTACAAGATTGATTGCGATGCAATGGCCCACTTGAGATGACATCGAAATCGTCATCTCGTTCGCCAGTCGCGTATCACTTCGTCCGGGCAGACTTTGCTGAGCGCGAACTGATAAGCGACATTGCGCGGCGTATTCATTTCGTCACCGCCTCCGATGAGGCTGATCGCGATCGGCAGGTAACAGAGCTTGTTGCTGCCGGCGTGGTCGGGGCGCGAGATGGCTTTCTGTGCCTCACTGGCAGGCCAATGGTGCATTGATGGGCGGCCTCGAAACGCGGATAGCGTCTCCCAACTCCCCCGGCGATTTCTTAGGGTGAAGGATTTGAATGCGTTGACGCGACTGCGACAGACCGCTCTGCGTCTTCGGCGGCACGATCGAACTGTTCTTCGAGCCAGGGCGACACGCCCCGCAATCCCGCCGCAACGCTTTTCGCCCAATCGATGTATTCGAGGCGTCGCTTCACCGACCAACCCGGCGAAGGGCTGAAGGCGATGGCCCGCAGATTGCTGGTTTTATCTGCAAGTTTGAGCATTTTCGCCTGGTCGCTCTTCTTGTGCGCGGTAGCGACTTGCCTGCGCTTGCGCTCGGCCTTTTCGAGAGTTTTGTCGTCCGTTACTTCGGCGACGATAGCAGCCACTTTCGACCCGAATTCGCGAGCGATGAGTTCGGCGGGAACTTCCTGATCTTCGACAGCGTCGTGCAGCAGGGCTGCAATCACGAGATCAGGGTCCCTTCCGTGAGTGGCCTCGGTGACGAGGCTCGCCACCTCAAGGAGATGGTTGATGTACGGCTCTTGCGCTGCGCCTTTTCGTCTTTGGTGAACATGCCAACGGGCAGCGGCGTCGGCCGCTCTGAGAACGGTGACCCAATCTTTCATCGTCTAGCCTTTGGTGGATTGCGTGCGGAAATTACGTTTCGTCCAACCAGTCCATCCGGTTGGAGAAAAGAAGATACGGACCGAATCTGGTCCTCAAGTGATGGAGATTCTGGCGCTCCCTAGGGGAATCGAACCCCTGTTTCAGCCTTGAGAGGGCCGCGTCCTAACCGCTAGACGAAGGGAGCGTAGGTCTGACGCAATAGCCTTGAAATCGGCTTGCTGCAAGGCGGATCGGGCTTATTTGGACAGTGTGTGGCAACCCCGCCGTCGCCCTGCCTGTGCGAACCCTCAGGGTTCGCTGGCGAATTTCAGCTTTCCGGCCGGTTTCAGCGTCTTGGCGTCAAAGGTGCGGATTTCGACGGAGCCGCCGACATCCAGCGTCACCACCAGGCGCTCGCCGGCGACCGCCGTGGAGACGATCCGGGCGCCCTTCGGAAGGGATGCGGTGACATCCGCGGCGGCGGTAGTCATGCTTGGCTCGCTGCGGTAAAGGCGGTAACCGACGGCGAACAGCACGGCCACGATCGCGACGCCCGTGGTGGCGCTCGCGATCAGCATCATCCGCCGCACCCGCGCAAACAAGGCGGCTTGTTCGGGGGTCGGCTCGGGAATGGCGGCTTCGGTCATAAGGTTTTTCTTTGCAGGATTCTTCTTCAAACGGCGGTGAGAGGCTTCAGGTCACGGTCGAGGGCGACGAAGGCTCGCCCCGGCTCGACCGCGTGCTGGCTTCGCGGTGCGCAAACCTGTCGCGCTCGCGGCTGAAGGCGCTGATCCTGGCAGGTTCCGTGACCGTAAAGGGCGCCCCCGTCCGCGACCCCGCTTATCACGTCACCGCGGGCGATACGATCACAATCGACGTGCCCGAGGCCGTCCCGCCGGAGCCGAAGGGCGAGGATATCGCGCTCGATATCATGTTCGAGGACGACGACATCATCGTCATCGACAAGCCGAAGGGCCTCGTCGTGCATCCCGCGGCGGGCCATGAGACAGGCACACTGGTGAATGCGCTGATTGCCCATTGCGGCGAGAGCCTTTCCGGCATCGGCGGCGTCAAGCGGCCCGGCATCGTGCACCGGCTCGACAAGGACACCACGGGGCTGATGGTGGTCGCCAAGAACGACGCCGCGCATGCCTCGCTGACGGCGCAATTCGCCGATCACGGCCGCACCGGCGAGATGCGCCGCGGCTATCTCGCCTTCGTCTGGGGCGTGCCGAACCGGCAGCGCGGCACCATCGATGCGCCGATCGACCGGCATCCCTTCGCGCGGGAAAAGATGGCCGTGCGCCAGGGCGGCCGCGAGGCAGTTACCCATTGGGAGATTCGCGAAGTCTTCAATGGCCGCGACGGCAAGCCGGTTGCTTCGCTGCTGGCCTGCCAGCTCGAGACCGGACGCACCCACCAGATCAGGGTACACCTCGCCCATATCGGTCACCCGCTGCTTGGCGATTCCGTCTACGGCTCGCATTTCAAGACCAAGGCCGGGCATCTCGGGCCCGAGGCCCAGGCGGCCCTGGCCGTCCTTGGACGGCAGGCCCTCCATGCTTATCTCCTGATTCTGGAGCACCCGGGGAGCGGAGAAATTCTTCACTGGGAAGCGGCGCTCCCGGAGGATTTGCTGCTGCTGGAAAAAGCCTTGCAAAGCGGCGCTATGACGCAGGCCGCTCAGAAAATGTAAATCATTACAAAAAGTTATAGCTGCCACACGATGACGTGACGTCAGTATTCCTTCCCTATCGGGCCCCCTCTGGGGTATATTGCATTTGCGCTGAATATCCAGCGCGGAACATCGCAAGCTGGCCGGCTTTAACCAAGCGGCCACCTGCCTGGCCCGCCGCTATCGGGGGCCTGAAACATCTGGAGGGCGCAAGAATGGCCCGTACAGCTACCTTGCCGATTCTCAATGGAGAATCCGGCCTGTCCCGGTACCTCGCCGAGATCCGCAAGTTCCCGATGCTGGAACCCCAGCAGGAATACATGCTCGCCAAGCGTTGGCGTGAGCATGACGATCGCGACGCGGCACACCAACTCGTCACCAGCCACCTGCGGCTCGTGGCCAAGATCGCCATGGGCTATCGCGGCTACGGCTTGCCGATTTCCGAGGTCGTCTCGGAAGGCAATGTCGGCCTGATGCAGGCGGTGAAGCGATTCGAACCCGACAAGGGCTTCCGTCTCGCCACCTACGCCATGTGGTGGATCAAGGCGTCGATTCAAGAGTACATTCTGCGTTCCTGGTCGCTCGTGAAAATGGGCACTACCGCGAACCAGAAGAAGCTGTTCTTCAACCTGCGCAAGGCGAAGAGCAAGATCAACGCGCTGGACGAAGGCGATCTCCACCCTGACCAGGTCAGGATCATCGCCAAGCGCCTCGGCGTGACCGATCAGGACGTGATCGACATGAACCGCCGTCTCGGCGGCGATGCCTCGCTCAACGCGCCGATCCGCGACGACGGCGAAGCCGGCGAATGGCAGGACTGGCTGGTCGACAACTCGCCGAACGCCGAAGCGATCATGGCGGAGAGCGAGGAATTCGACCATCGCCGCCGGGCCCTGAGCGGCGCGATCAACGTGCTCAACCCGCGCGAACGCCGCATCTTCGAGGCGCGGCGGCTTGCGGAAGAGCCGATGACGCTGGAAGACCTCGCTGCCGAATTCGGCGTCTCCCGCGAGCGCGTCCGGCAGATCGAGGTCCGCGCCTTCGAGAAGGTGCAGTCCGCGGTCAAGGGCACCATCGCGCGGCAGGAAGCGGAACTGGAAGCCGCTCACTGAACGGGCACACGCATGATCCGGAATCTTCGGATCAGATCATGCGCAAACGGTTAGAAGGCGGATCGAAACGGGAGCCGGCGGCAACGCCGGCTTTCTGTTTTTGGGGGACGCTTCAGTAGTAGTTGCGCAGATACTCGGCGAGCGTATTCGGCTCGTCGACGGAGTTGAGATCATAGGGATCGCCGTAGAGCAGCGCGCTCGCCTGGGTCTTGTAGTCGGGCGCGACGTTGTCCGGCTGATCGATCGGCCGGGCCAGCATGTCGCGATAGCTGCGATAGGCCCCCTCGTCGCCGATGAAGATGCAGACGCAATGGGTCGGCTCGGCATAGAGGTAGCGCACCTCATTGCCATATCGGTGGATCACGAAGCGATGCGGCGGCAGCGCGCGCAGCGCCCTCTTGCCGGCGTCATCATTGGCGAGCTGGACGCGGAAGCCGGCGGAGGAAAGATAGAAGCTGTTCTTGTCGAGGAACGGCTTGCTCGGCGCTTCCAGCGCTGCCAGCAGCGAAGCACAGAGCAGCAGCGCTATCGCAGGCATCGCGGCGAGAGCCTTGCCGCGCGACGGCTGCGCAGCAGCAACGGGTGCGACCATGGACAAAGTCGAGCTCATCATCACTCTCCCCATTCGCGCGCCAGCTTCGCAAGCTGGCAGCCTTCGCAATAGCGCGCGTCCTTGTAGTCGATCCAGTTGTGGGCGTAGACGCGATCGAGCGGAATCCCGTAGCGCGCGCGCAGCACCTTCACGAGCACGCGCCATGCGGCGATCTGGGCATCGGTGGGGCCACGCGTGACATCGGGGAAATTGCCGGCGAACTCGACGCCGATCGAATTGGCGCCCAGCACCTGCCGGTAGGTCGGGCGGTTGTCGATATATTTGCTGTCGTTGCGGTTGGCGCCGTCGCCATGGGTCGGCACCAGATCTTCCGCCACCGACCAATAGACCGTGCCGTCGGTCTCGACCCACACGGTGACACCGCGCCGTGTCGGATTCTTGTTCTGCAGCTTCGCCCCGCCCTTCGCAGAGCCCGCCGGCCCCTCCGTCTGATGGACGATGATGTTCTTCCAGGGATGCGCCATGGCGACATCGCCCCAAGGGGCGAGCCAGACGATTTTGAGCCCGGGAATGTCTGGTGTGCCGGAGGCGCGCGCGAGCGTGGCGAGGTCGGACGTCTGCGCGGCGACGGGAAAGGAGAAGACGATGGCAAGGAGTGCCATCGCCGGAGGGCGCAATCTCATGAAGGTCAAAATCCGGTGGCGGCCATGCCTAGCACGTTTTGACGTCTGACGCGTCCTTCAGGCGCGCTTGCGGATGGCTTCCCCCAGCGGATCGTTGTCCAGTCGGGGCACCAGCGGCGGCGATGGATCGTAGGTGGCGAACCGGTTGCGGCCGTCGCGCTTCGCCTCATAGAGCGCGTGGTCGGCCGCCGCAATCACCCGGTCCGGAAAGGCGCCCATGCTGCGCGTCCACTGCGCAATGCCGATCGAGATGGAGATGGGGATGTCGTGGCCCGCGCACCCGGCGGCATCACTGCGGCAGACCTCGAGCAGGCGGCGGGCGATCATCGCGCCCTCGCGCAGGGTAGAGGACGGCAGCACGATGCAGAACTCGTCGCCGCCGGCGCGCGCCAGCATGTCGCCGGGACGCAGCCGCGTCTGCGCCATCAGCGTGAAATGCTGCAAGCAGGCGTCGCCCGCGGCATGGCCATGGGTGTCGTTGATGATCTTGAAGCCGTCGAGGTCGATCACGAGCAGTACGAACGCCTCGCCCGAGCGCTCCGAACGCGCGCACTCCTCGGTCAGGCGCTGCAAGAGATGGCGGCGGTTGGCAACCCCGGTGAGATCGTCCATCAGCGCAAGGTCCGCGACCTCGCTGCGCAGGCGATCGATCGCCATCAGCAGGAAGCCGAAATTCACTGCCATGGACAGGAATACCAGCACCAGAGTCATGAGCGGCTGGGCCTGGCCGTAATGCGCGAAGGAAAATCCACCGGCGGCCCCGGTCAATCCGGCCATCAGCCGCAGCGAATACATGATGACGATCAGGATGACGATGATGCCAGCCAGATGCGCGCCGGCATTCTTGCGGCCATCCGGCGGCGAGAGCAGCATCTTCAGCGACAGCACGAGCGGCAGCGCCTGGGCGACTGTGAAGATGGTCAGCCGCGCCGGCGCGCTGTCGTGGACGTAGATGGAGAAGAACATGCCGAGAAACGCGGCTGCTGTGATCAGCGCCGTTCGCTGCCAATCGACGGGCTTCTCGTAGAAACAGCGGATGCCCATGGCCGCAAGGCAGGTGGCCAGCACCATGATGGTGCCGCCCGCCAGCAGCGGCAGGAGCGAGCCGTCATAGACGCCGCGCAGCGTCGCCACGGCGGCTGCCGCGGCGCACATGAAGGCCGAGCCGGTCCAGTAGCGCGCTGCTTCAAAGGAGGGATATGTCCGCTGCACATACGCCCAGATCAGGCCGAGCGCCAGAAAGTTGATGACCAGTACGGTCCAAAGCGTCGGAACGCTCAGCATCACGAACCCGGGACCGCAATTGTCCCGTCTCCCCTACAATATCGAACAGCCCGCCATTGGGATTCCGCCCGAACAAATCTCGTTGTCTTGCGGGACAGTGCAGTGGCCGCGCTTAACGGAGTCTCACCGCAGCCGCACAATCCACACCGTGGTTTTATTTTAATGAACGCATCGCTTCGTCTTCGAGGCGAATGACGCCCCGGTGTTGGGGTGCGTTAACCGTGCTGCGTGCACGGCCCCGGAATCAAAAAGGCGGGCCGCCGCCCGCCGTCTTCAAAAATCAACTCAAGAAACCGATTAGCTATTGAGCGCCCGGGCAGAGCGCGCGGCGCTCCACCCGGGCGGAAGAGCTACTTCTTGCCCTTCTTGGCCTTCTTCGCCTTTTTCGCCTTCTTGGCCTTCTTCGCTTTCTTAGCCATAGTATCCTCTCAAGGGTTTAATGGATTGAACGCGACTCCGAGGCATGCTCGTGGCGGAGGGCCAACCTCGCAACATCCTCGCATATATTTCGAGCAGATTCGCGGGCTGCTGCGGCGTGCTGTCGCGACGCGATGATGGCGTTATCCACAGCTGTTATGCGTTTTGAGGTGCTTTTTTCGAAATTTTCGGTCGTCGCGGCGACGAACGCGCGGTGCATCCTTCGAGAGCCGGCGAAGGCGCCGCTCCTCAGGATGAATGCCGATGCTTCCTCTACCCGCTGTGACGACGAGGCTGACTACCCTCCCACAATGCGCGAGACGCGCGCCGGGCGCGCCAAAGCGGCGTCGCGCAGCGCTGCCGGATGCGCCCGCCATGACGGGACGCGGACGGAGTGTCACGCAACGTCAGTGATGGCTGCCGCGATCGGCCTTCTGCTGCGACAGGCGATAGGAGGTCTGCTCCGCCATCCGGATCACATCCAGCGGCGCCCACGGCTTGGACCAGTAGTGCACCCCTTGTGGCAGGGGCCGCGGCAGCGGGTTGCCGGAGGTGACGATCACGTCGAGGTTCGGATTGTAGCGCCTCGCGATATGGGCGAGCGAGACGCCGTCCATGTCCCCGGCGAGGCTGACGTCGGTCATGACCAGCGCGAGTTCGCGGGCCATCCGGCGCAGCACGGCCTCGGCCGCCTCCGCGCTCTCGCATTCGATGACGTCGAAATGGCTCTCCTCCAGAAGCACGGCGAGCATTTCCCGCTGCATCGGGTCGTCCTCGACGACCAGCGCCGTCGCGCGGAATGACCTAGACTGTCCCATGAGCATCTTCCCTCGGAAAAAATCCTGCCCAAGCAACTCAAGTCTAAAACCCCGCTGTATTGTTCGGTTCCAATTTGAGAAAATCGATGGAACCTGGCGGCGCCCGATCGCCGCCCTTCCCTGTGCTGATGGAGTGCTGCAATGACTGCGATCAACGGAAGTGCCGCCGCGGTGACGGGAGCGGCGAGCGGCATCGGCCGGGCCCTCGCGATCGAGCTCGCCGCAAGCGGGCGCAAGGTGACGACACATCGGCTCGACGTGTCCGAGCCGGCGCAGATCCAGCAATTTGCGCAGGCGGCAACAGAGGCCCATCCCGCCCTCAACATCCTCATCAACAATGCCGGCGTCGCCCTGCTCGGAGAGTTCAACGAGATCGACCAGGCGCAGTTCGAATGGCTGATGAACATCAATTTCTGGGGCGTGGTGCATGGCAGCCGCGCGTTCATGCCCCATCTGCAGCGCCAGCGCGCCGCGCATATCGTCAACATCTCCTCGATCTTCGGCATCATCGCGCCGGCCGGACAGACCGCCTATTGCGCCTCGAAATTCGCGGTGCGCGGCTTTTCGGAGGCGCTGCGCCACGAGTTCTGGCTGGCCAAGAGCCCGATCCAATTGACCGTGGTGCATCCCGGCGGCATCAAGACCAACATCGCGCGCAACATGCGCACCGGCGCCGGCGTCACCGACAACGCCCGCCGCGCGCAATGCCAAGACCACGCCGGCCGTGGCGGCCCTGACCATCATCAAGGGCATCGAGAACAACGCGCCGCGCGTCCTGATCGGCGGCGACGCCAGATTCCTGGACCTGCTGCAGCGCTTCCGCCCGGGCAGATATTTCTCGCTGCTGCAGCGGCGGATCGAGAAGCAGCGCGCCGCGCAGCAGGGGACGTGATCCGCCTGCGCCAAGGCTTCGGCTTGACGCGTGCCGCAAACTCCGCTGTCGTCCCGGACAAGCGAGCACAGCGAGCGCTGATCCGGGACCCATGATCACCGCTGCGCATCATGGCGCGACGATGGAGCCCCAGGCTGTTCTGACAATCGCTCCTTGTGGCTATGGGTCCCGGCTCGCGCTTCGCTTGGGCGGGACGACAATTGAGTGCGGGGCGCCTACCGCGATCATCGCAGCTGATCGGCGTAATAGCCGATGGTCTTGCGGTAGATCACCGCCCTGTTCCACTCGCGCATGGCTTCGAAATTCGGCGTGCCTTCGTCGTAGGGCTGGCCCATCTTGAAACCGCTCGTCTTCAAGAGATTGGCGGTGGAGGCCAGCACGTCGGGGACCGAGTGTCGGAGATCGACGTGGCCGTTGCCGTCGAAGTCGATGCCGTATTTGATGTAGGACGACGGCAAGAATTGCGTCTGGCCGATCTCGCCGGCATAGGCGCCGATCATGTCGCTCAGCCGCAGGTCGCCGCGCTGCAGGATCTTCAGCGCCGCGATCAGCTCGCCCTGGAACAGCTCGGTGCGGCGGCAATCATGCGCCATGGTGGCCAGCACGCGGAACACCGGCAGCTTGCCCATGTCGCCCTTGCCGAAATCGCTCTCCAGCCCCCAGATCGCAACCAATATCTGGCGCGGCACGCCAAAGCGCTGCTCGATCTGCGCAAGCAGCGCGGCGTGACGCTTCAGCATGGCGCGGGCGCCGGAGATGCGGCCCGGCGTGACGCGGGTAGCGACATATTGCTCGAAGGTCTTCTTGAAGGTGCCGCGCTGGCGGCGGTCGAAGGCGAGCACGGCCATGTCCTGCTGCACGCCGCCGAGCGCCTGGTCGATGACGTCCTGCGAGATGCCGGCGCTTGCTGCTTCCGCCGAGATGTTGCGGACGAAGGTCTGGAAATCGCCGCCGCAACGGGCGGCGAATGCGGGGGCGGTTGCGAGAAAGCAGACGAGAAAAATGGCGAGGCGAAGTATGCGCATGCGAATCCCTGTCGTGATGCCGGGCGATGATGGCATGCGTTTCCTTCCTCGTCATGCCCGGGCTCGTCCTGGCTCGTCCAGGCCATGACGGAGGCGTCACGCGGCGGCCTCGCGCGGGCCGAAGCCTCAAGCATAGGAACAGGCCTGCGCAATTAGGAACGCC
>JAEZEU010000028.1 GCA_023432885.1 Pseudomonadota bacterium
GCCGGAGCCGCCGCTGCCCTGCTGGCGACGGCATCGTGGTATGGCTGGGATTACTGGACGGTGGGACGCTTCCTGGTCTCGACCGATGACGCCTATGTGAAGGCCGACAACACCACGATCGCTCCGAAAGTCTCGGGCTACCTCAACCAGGTCAAGGTCGGCGATAACGAGCATGTGAAGGCCGGCCAGGTGCTGGCGCGGATCGACGACCGCGACTTCAAGGTCGCGCTCGATCAGGCCAAGTCCGATGTTGCAGCCGCCGAGGCTGCGGTCGCCAGCAAGCGGGCGCAGCTCGACGTGCAGCAGGCGGTGATCGATGCGGCCAAGGCGACGCTCGACGTCGATACGGCGGCGCGGGTCTTCACCGCCCAGGAGAAGAAGCGCTATACCGATCTCGCCGGCACCGGCTATGGCAGCGTACAAAATGCGCAGAACGCGCAGGCGCGCGACAACACCGCTCTTGCCACCATCGAGCGCGACAAGGCCAATCTGGCATCGGCGCAGAAGCAGACCGAACTCCTGAAGGCTGAACTGGCGCAAGCGGTTGCGGCCGAAGCGCGCGCCGACGCCCTGCAGCGGCAAGCCGAGCTCAATCTTTCCTACACGACGATCACCGCGCCGATCGACGGCGTGGTCGGCAACCGCACCCTGCGCGTCGGACAGTTCGTCCAGGCCGGCACGCAGCTGATGTCGCTGGTGCCGTCGAACGGCGCCTATGTCATCGCGAACTTCAAGGAGACCCAGCTCGGCCAGGTGCGCGCCGGCCAGCCGGTCGACATCGAGGTCGACATGTTCCCCGGCAAGGCCGTGCACGGCCATGTCGACAGCCTCGCGCCGGCCAGCGGCCAGGAGTTCACGCTGCTGCCGCCGGACAACGCCACCGGCAACTTCACCAAGGTGGTGCAACGCATCCCCGTGAAGATCGTGCTCGACAGCACCGACGCCGACCTGCGGCCGGGCATGTCGGTCGTCCCCAGCATTCAAATCAGGTCCGCGACGGCGGCCAGCCCGCAGCGCACGGCCGCTCGTCCCACAATCCCGCAGCTCGCCTCAAGCAGGTGACGCCATGTCCAGTCTCACCCTCACCAACCCCGCCTCTGTCCCACGCGCGATCACGGCGCCCGCGGCCGCATCGGAGCGGGCGAGCGCCACCGTATGGGTCGCCATCCTCGCCGCCATGATCGGCGCGTTCATGGCGATCCTGAACATCCAAATCACCAACGCCTCGCTGCTCAACATCGAGGGCGGCATCGGCACCGGCGTCGATAACGGCTCCTGGATCTCGACCTCCTACCTGATCGGCGAGATCGTGGTGATTCCGCTGACCGACTACCTCAGCCGCATGTTTTCCTTCCGCAACATCATGCTTTGGTTTGCCAGCCTGTTCGCCGCCTTTTCGGTCGCCTGTGCCTTCGCCACCGACCTGCCGACCATGATCGGCTTTCGCGCCTTCCAGGGATTCTTCGGCGGCGTGCTGATCCCGATGGCGTTCACGCTCGTTTTCACCAAGCTGCCGAAGGGGCAGCAGCCGATCGGGCTGGCGATGTTCTCGCTCGCCGTCACCTTTGCCCCCGCGATCGGCCCCACCATCGGCGGGTACCTGACCGAGAATTACGGCTGGCAGACCATCTTCTTCGTCAACGTCGTGCCGACGGCGGTGATGGTCACGACGCTCTACTTCACGCTCGAGCGCCAGCCGATGAATCTCGGCCTGCTGCGCGAAGGCGACTGGTTCGGCATCGCTACCATGGCGGTCGGCCTGTCGGCGCTCCAGGCGGTGCTGGAGGAAGGCAACAAGGACGACTGGTTCGGCTCGCCCTTCATCGTCAAGCTCGCGATCGTCGCCGCCGTCAGCCTGACGCTGTTCGTTGCCAACGAGCTCGTCGTCGAAAAGCCGCTGCTGCGGCTGCGCCTGCTGACCCAGCGCAGCTTCGGCCTCGGCACCCTGGCGGCCGTCTTCATCGGCTTTGCGCTGTTCGGCTCGATCTACCTGCTGCCGGCCTATCTCGGCCAGGTGCAGCAATACAATGCCGAGCAGATCGGCAAGGTGCTGGCCTGGACAGGTCTGCCGCAGCTCCTCCTCATTCCGCTGGTGCCGAAGCTGATGCAGCGCTTCGACATCCGCCTCATCGCCTTCGCCGGGACCGCTCTCTTCGCGGCGAGCTCATTCATGAACACGGCGATGTCGCTGGACTATTCGGGCGACCAGCTTTTCATACCCAATATCGTACGCGCTGTCGGCCAGGCGTTGCTGCTGACGCCGCTCAGCGCAATCTCGCTCGGCAGCGTGGCCGCGCAGGATGCGGCCGCCGCCTCCGGCATCTCCAACATGATGCGCAATCTTGGCGGCGCCATCGGCACCGCGGTGCTCTCCACCGTCGTCACCAAGCGCGAGCAGTTCCACTCCAACATCATCGGCCAGGCCGTCGATCTCGGCCGCGAAGAGGTGCGCGAGCGGATCGCAGCGATGACAGACTATTTCATGGCGCACGGCATGACCGATCCGGCCGGCGCGCGCCATCAGGCGATCATCGCCCTCGGTAAGACCGTGAAGCAGCAGGCCCTGGTGATGGGATTTTCCGACACCTTTGCGGTGGTCGGCATCGTGCTGGTGCTGGCCGGCATCGCCCTCCTCCTGACCGGAAAGCCGAAGGCTGCACCTGCAGGCGGCGGACATTGAAGCGGGACCGGCGGGTTGCGATTTGCGCGCGCCCGCCGCGCCCCGCCGCATTCACTTGACCGGCACCGGATGCCTGCGCGCCAGCTCGTCGAGCGACTGTTTCGCTTCCTTTTCCGTGAGCGGAAACCGGACGATGACGTCCTGGCGGCCAAGCTGGCCCCATAGTCCCTCCGACGACCATTTCTGCGGCTCGGGACCACGCGGTCCTTCGATCCAGACGAGATACCACTCGGTCATGGAAGCGTTCCTCGTACTGCCCTCTCCTGTTCCCAAGGTGGGATACCGCTCGTGCAATCGCAAGCCGATGCGCAGCAGCAGCGCATCCAGGAGTGCGTCGACGGCGCGCAGCCCCATTAGCGCGCCGGATCGCTTTCAATAGTTTTCCAAAGGCTGTCCACTGCCCATCGAAGCGCGGGTGATATTACCGGTGAAGCGCTCGACGGGGTGCGACCAGCTTGTTAACCCGCTTCCGAAAGGAAACCCTTTGAGTCGAGACATGACCGTTGCGATCGAAATGGGCCAGACGACGCCAGGCGCCCCAGCGGCTCTCGACCTCGAGGAACTGCTGGCGACCCGTCTGCTGGTGCAGGGCAATTCGGGCTCGGGCAAATCCCATCTGCTGCGCCGGCTGCTGGAACAGAGTGCTCCCTGGGTGCAGCAGAGCATTATCGACCCCGAAGGCGACTTCGTGACGCTGGCCGACCGATTCGGCCACCTCGTGATCGATGCCGAGGACCATACCGAGCGGAGCTTGCAGGTCGCCGGCGAGCGTGTCCGCATCCATCGCGTTTCCACGGTGCTCAATCTCGAAGGGCTTGACGCCGAGAACCAGATGCGGCGGGCTGCGGCCTTCCTCAGCGGGCTTTTTGAAGTCGCCCGTGACCACTGGTATCCGATGCTGGTGGTGGTGGACGAGGCACAGCTCTTTGCCCCCGCCGTCGCCGGCGAAGTGTCAGACGAGGCGCGCAAGCTCTCTCTCGGGGCCATGACGAACCTGATGTGCCGAGGCCGCAAACGCGGGCTTGCCGGCGTCATTGCAACCCAGCGGCTGGCGAAGCTCGCCAAGAACGTCGCCGCGGAGGCTTCCAATTTCCTGATGGGGCGAACCTTCCTGGATATCGACATGGCGCGCGCAGCCGACCTTCTCGGCATGGAGCGGCGACAGGCAGATGCCTTCCGCGACCTGGAGCGTGGGCAATTCATGGCGCTGGGCCCTGCCCTCTCCCGCCGTCCGCTGGGACTGCGCATCGGTCCAACCGAGACGGCGCCGCGCAACGCAACCCCGCGCCTTATGCCGCTGCCCAAAGCGACACTGGAGGACGCGCACGCCATTATCCTGGCGGCCCCGCCACCGGAGACGAGCCGCCCCCAGCGCCGGCCATCACCAGACCTCCTCAGCCAGCTCATGGCGGCGAAGTCCTCAACGCTGGAGAGCCGTCCCGAAGCGGCGGAGCAGTCGCTCGGCGCCGAAGAACTGGCGGCGAGGCGCGGGCGGCTCGATCGCATCTTACGCACCATTCTGGCAGAGCCCGACGCGGGGTTTCGCGCCATCGGCGTGCTGTATCAGGAGTTCGTGGTCCGCTGCCGGATCGAAGGGCTCAGCGCGACCGTCCCGGAGCTGAACGAATTTCGCCGCATGATGACGCGCGCCCGCGCCGGACTCGACATCGATATGGCGTCGGATGACGCGTGGCAGGATGTCTCGCTCCGTGCCGCCATCCTGCCCGAGGATATGCAGGGTGTGTTCATGATGATCGCGCGCGCGGCCAAGGAAGGCTGGGCCTGCCCGAGCGACGCGGCGATTGCCCGCGCCTATGGCACGCATTCGCTGCGCCGTGCGCGGCGACTGCTGACCTACATCGAGGAACAGGGCCTCATCGTTTGCCAACTCGATGGTGCCGGCCGGCGCATCGTGACGCTCGTCGAGCTGGCCTGGGCGACGGCACCGGGCGATCCCAATGCCGAGGACCTGACAGTGGAGGAAGGATGCAGCAGCCCGTCTCCGTGACGCGATGGTCCAGCGCGTCGCCGCGCGTGGCCGGTTCGCGCAGCACTGCTCCGTATCCGTCCGACATCGCCGGGTTGAATGCGAACGAAGGCCCTCACACCATATGCACTTTATAACTTTCCTTCGGCGAGCGAGTTCAACCCGGGACTAAGCTTTCCCGTCGAACAGCGCTCCGATTTTCAAACGCGTCAATTCTGAGCATTCCGAGAGCGATTCCATCGAACGTGCTGTTCACGCGATGATCAAGTGGCGCATTCGCGCTGGCGGAGAGCAACCCGATACGGTCGAACATCTCTGCTTTGGCTTCGTGGGGCGGCCGGGCGGCTTTGCTCTACCGACCCACCTCACGGTTGGGGAGACGGCCCGCGAGCCGCAGTTTGGCGGTTTATCCAGCGTCAGAATACTTCACCGGGATACGCGCCCCACAGCTTGGATTGGCGAACATACCCCGAGACCGTGCCTGTTCGCACGCGGCACCATGTTCCACTGCAGGCATCGACTTGGACAAGAACATGGGGCTGCATAATGGCCTTGATCGACGCGCTCGATCTGGACCGATCGCGAAGCAGAACCGGTTCAGCCTCCGACCAAGGAGCCACCAATGCCATCCTGCGACCGGAGAGCAAAGCGCTCAAGATCCATCCTTCTTCACCTTCGGCGTCGCGGATTCGCCGCCAATTTCCGAATTCCGCGACGACTTCCACCGGAAGATGCTGACGAACGAACTTCCACTTTATTGGGTAGTCCACTCCTGGCCCAACGCGCACATTTGCCGGTTTGCTCTTGATCGAGACAAAACGCGGTATTGGGAGGCCACTCACGATGCCCTTTTCGGAAGCCGATGCAGGTTCAGGCACCACAACAATGCCGAGCAACCCGACAACAATGAGAAAGAACGAGACGAGGATCGTTTCAACCTTCGTCCGGGCTCCTCGTGATCGCTGGTTAGACATGAATTATTTCCCGGCCCTTTCTGAACATTCGCCCACAACCACTTTGTAGTGCGACTCGATGGTCCATTGTCTCGACGACGCAATATGCTAAGTCGACGCGACGCTACAAACCGGCTGAAGCACCTTCAAAGCACCTTCGATTGCCTGTTCCGAACTCGGGACTGGCTGCAATGAAATGTGGAGAAGCTCGTGACGTTCGGAACCGAAGCCCGGTGCATTTTGGCTGGGACGCTGCTTTTATCCTTCGGTGGACACGTCCTCGCTTCGACTGATCTGATATCCGAAGCGAGCACGCAGAATCGGCTGGCAAGAGCACCGCATTTCGCCACCGAGATCGCACAACTCCCCGCCCCGATCGTCGACGATGCAGCGATCAGCGCTGCCATCCCGCAGCCGGAACAACTCGACCTGCAGCCGCTCACGCCGGCAGACATTGGCGAGGAGGAGTCCGTCCGCAGAAGCGAGCCGGCCAACACACCGGACGCCAAGCCGCCGATTGGTGCAGCCTTGGAGCCTTCTTCGTCAGATCTGCAAGTCGCCGAGAGTTTGCGCGAGCTGCTTGCGCGAGGTTCGGAAACCCTGTTCAGTCGCAAGGATGAGCGCGATGCGGCGGAAACCTTTTACCGGGATCGTCAGTTTCAACCACTCTGGAGCTCTGACGGAGCACCCAGCTCCCGTGCGAAGGACGCGATCTCTTATCTTCATCAGGTGAGCGCTGACGGGCTCGACCCCAGTGATTACCCGACGCCGGACTTCTCGACCGCAAGCTCTCCGGCCGAACGCGCCGAAGCCGATCTCCGCCTGACCGCAGCCATTCTGCGTTATGCCCGTCATGCCCGCACGGGACGAGTTAATTTCACCCGCGTCAGCGCAGCGATATCGTACCAGTTGGAGTATCCTGATCCCGCCGGGGTTCTGAAGGAAATCGCCGGATCCGAGTTCGTGCAGGCGACGTTGGATTCGTACCAGCCGCAGCATCAGGGCTACAAGGCCCTGAAGGCGAAGCTTGCACAGGAGCGCCGGAAGGACGCCAACAGCCCCTTGGTTCTGCGAATCCCCGAGGGACCGGTCCTACGTCCCGGCGCGCAAGACCCTCGCGTGGCGATTTTGCGCAAGCGCCTGGAGGTAGCGGGCGATACGGACAGCCCGTTCTATGATGATGCAGTTGCAAGCGCGGTCAAAGCATTCCAGCGGGAAGAGGGGCTCGTTCCCGACGGTTTCATCGGACCGAAGACACTGAACCGTCTCAACGGCGATTCATCGCGTGCTCACGTCGTCGAGACGATCATTGCCAGCATGGAGCGATGGCGATGGCTGCCGCGTGACCTCGGCGACTCCTACGTCATGCTCAACATCCCAGACTACACGTTGAAGGTGGTGGATCGTGGAAGGACGGTATGGTCCACGCGGGTCGTCGTGGGTAAGCCCGGCAGGATGGCCACGCCGCTGTTTAGCGACACCATCAAATACATCACGGTCAACCCGACCTGGAATGTGCCGCCGTCGATCATCCAGAACGAATACCTGCCGGCGCTGGACAAAGACCCCGAGGCCCTCGAGCGAATCGGGCTGAAGCTGATACAAAATCGAGACGGCACGCTCCGTATTTATCAGCCGCCGGGGCCGAACAACGCGCTCGGCCGCATTCGCTTCAATTTTCCGAACAAGTTCCTCGTCTACCAGCACGACACGCCGGACAAGCACCTGTTTGCGCACGCCAAGCGAGCCTACAGCCACGGTTGCATGCGCGTGGAGCATCCTGCCGAATATGCCGAGGCGCTACTCTCGATCGCTGATCCGCTGAACAGTTATACGGCGTCGCGCATTCGCGGCATGTACGGAAAGGGCGAGCGAAATATCAAACTCGACCGCCCCATTCCGGTGCACCTGACCTATCAGACGGCCTTTGTGGACGAGAGCGGCGATCTGCAGATCCGCGACGACGTCTACGGTCGCGACTCGCAATTGATGGCTCTGTTGCAGGGCGTCAACAGGGAAATCGCGGACACGCCGGTGGTCAGGCCGGACACCACCAACACGAAGCCGGTGATGGCACGGCGGCCTCTTCGCCAGGGCAGTGATCCCCGCGCAAGCCATGCATCCGGGCTGGGTGGCGCGCCTAGCGGTCCCTCTGGCTTCTTTGGGTTCTTCTTTCGATAGATCCAATGCAGGTTCGCGGCGCTGGCCGCCGCGTTTCTGACCCGCACTGCCGACTGCAGGACCAAGCCGCTGATGTTCCGCGCTGGCTTCGCCCCGATCTCACTATTGGCCTGCATCGCGCTGCTGGTCTCCGGCGCGCCTGCGACCGGCGCGTCGAAAGGCCATGAGCCCACTTCCGACGCGACTGATGCGATCGGCCAGCTTCTCTTGTCAATGGAGCCGGCGAGGGCTGGTGCGGGCACTGGCGCGCCCTCGCAGGTGCAACCTCCGCCGGCCGGTCCTCGCCTCACTTATGCGCCGGCGCCGACGTTGTCGGCTGCGGACGTCAACGCCCTCAAGCAGGCCATCCGTCTCGCCCGCCGCGGCCACGCCGAGATGGCCGTGAAACGGTGCCGACAGATCGGCGACGGCGTCAGCCGGCAGCTCGTAGAATGGCTGATCCTCCGAGCGGATGACGGGCCGATCGATTTCGCGCGGTACGCCGCATTCATTCGCGCCAATCCATCCTGGCCAAGCCTCGATCTCATCCGCCGGCGTGCGGAGGTCAGGCTCTGGACCGAACGACATGAGCCCGATGCAGTCCTGGCTTTCTTCTCTGACCGGGAACCCTTGGGATCGTTCGGCAAGCTCGCCCTTGCGCGTGCGCTGGGGGCGCGCGGTGCGGCGGCTCGCAACTATGTTGCGTCCGCTTGGGCAAATCATGGCTTCTCCGCCCAACTCGAATCACAAGTGCTGGAATCGTTCGGTCCTCTGCTCAGCGGGGCCGATCATCGGGCGCGGATGGATGCGCGGCTCTATGCGGATGATTTCGACGGCGCAATGCGCGCGGCAAAGCGCCTCGGCGCGGCCGAGGTCGCAATCGTGAAAGCGCGCATTGCCGTGGTTCGAAAGGCGGATAATTCAGCCATCCTGCTCAGCGCGGTGCCGAAGGCCGCGCGCAATGATCCCGTCTATCTCTTCACCCGGGTCCAGTGGCTTCGGCGCAATGGTCGAGTCGCGGAAGCGGCTCGATTGATACTGTCAGCACCGCGCGATCTTTCCGGCACGCACGGCGCCAACGCATGGTGGATAGAACGCCGCATCCTGGTCCGCGAGCTGCTCGATGATGGCAAGGCGCAGATCGCCTACCGAATTGCGCGTGATGCTGCTTCCCCTACGAAGGAAAGCCTTCACGTCGATCAGCTCTTCACCGCAGGGTGGATCGCGTTGCGGTTCCTCCGCGATCCGCATTCAGCAACGCAGCACTTCGCCCGCATCCGGCAGATCACCACGCACCCGACATCGCTTGCGCGCGGGGCCTATTGGCTCGGACGCGCCGCGGCGGCGGCCGGCCGCAGCGGGGAGGCTCGCCAGCACTACGCGACGGCGGCACAATATCCCACTGCGTTTTACGGCCAGCTGGCCAGCGCTCGCCTTGGTCGCCGCGAGATTTCGTTACGCCCGGAGCCGAGCTTGGACCGCACACGGCGTGCGGCTCTGCGCAGCGTCGATCTGGTGCGCGCGGTCGAACTGCTCTATGCAACAGGAAATCGCGATCTCGTCATTCCGTTCGTCGCCGATCTTGGCCGCACCCGCGATGCCGGCCTGCTGACATTCGTTGCCGAAATCGTCGCAGCACAGAAGGATGCGCGTGCCATGCTGACGCTCGGCAGGAGCGCGTTGGCGAACGGCTTCGCTCTCGACCGCAGTGCTTTCCCCAGCATCGGTCTGCCCAAATATGTCCCGGTCGGCCCGAAAGCGAACAGGAGTCTCGTCTATGCGGTCGCGAGGGCGGAAAGTGCCTTCAACGAGAGCGTGATTTCAAGCGCCCGGGCGATGGGCTTGATGCAGGTGACCCATGCCACCGGCCAGACGATCGCCCGGCGGCTGGGAATCGCGTTCGATCCCGAGCGCCTGCGGAAAGATCCCGCGTACAACGTGCAGTTCGGTTCAGCCGAGATCGCCGATCTCGTCAATACATATGACGGCAACCACGTTCTCGCCTTCGTCGGCTACAATGCAGGTCGTGGGCGCGTCAAGGAATGGATCGCGCGCTATGGCGATCCACGCGACACCAGTGTCGACGTCGTCGACTGGGTCGAGCGGATTCCGTTCACCGAGACGCGCATCTACGTGCAGCGGGTGATGGAGAACCTCCAGGTCTACCGGTCGCGCTTCGGCGAACACGCGCGTCTCAATATCGACGCCGATATGCGTGGCGGACGGCAGTGAGACTCGCTTGATAGCTGCGAGGCGGTGTCCCTTCAGTGGAATTCCAAGAAAACTCCGCATCGGGAGCGCGCCGCGGCCCTCAGCGGCAAGGAGGCCGATCCATCAAGCTGCTTTTTGCAATTCGAGAAATGCCTTGAACTCGGCAACTCCGAATCGCGCGACGATGTTCAAGTCATCGTCGAGGATCTCATAGATGGAACCATTCTTGATGTTGCGGTTGCTGAAAAGAGCGATGACATCGACGTCCCCGCCCCCCTCGGTATGCGGCTCACCATCGGCTTTCGCCATGACATAGCTGCCGGCCGGCCGGACCTCCTTCAACTCGCCGTTCTGCCGATAGATGCGGAGCTCTCCCTGAATGACAAAGGTCCGATAGTCAGCCTTGTGCCGATGCAGCGGTATCTTCTGGTTGGCAGCAAATTTGAACAGGATGTCGACTGAGCCGTTCACCTCATCTACGTCGCAAACATAATACCAGAGATGATCGACCCCCTCGACCGTTCGCCAAAGGACGTTGCTCTGGTCGAACGGATGAATGTTCCTGACGGGTATGTTCATATGAGACCTCCCAAAGGTACTTAGAATGCGCCTTCGCGACGCGCGCTTTCGAACAATGCAAATATTGCAGGATCGGAAGCGCAGCTCTTGCCCTTTGGCGCCAAGCTGGGTTTTTGGGCTCGACATCGGCTGCCCGTGTGCGAGGAACTCTGTTCGCACGGACGATGTCGACCGTACGCCGAGCCGTCCTGTACTGACGGCAGATCGGCCAACTTGCAGATGGTCAGAAGGCATCCGCACGCCGCCACGGGCACGCTGATAATCCGATCATCGTTCGGGGGTGGTCAGAGCCATGCAGCGGATACTTTGCCCGCCGACGATTCACGCCGCCTGAACGTCGAACCCTGCCCGCGGGAAATGAAGATTGACGTCGCCGACGGAAGGCTCCGTGTGCCGTATCACAACTTTGTCCGCTGTCCATGCAAGCAGTCGTCCGACGACCGGATCCTTTCCATAGTCATCCGCGGTCACGCGAACCCGATCGCCCATGCGTAGCCCGATGTTCGCGGCGTCCCCCGACCAATGGTTGATGTCCTCGGGGATCGCCTCGCGGGCTATTTCGATCGCCGCTTCCGCCGTCATCGGCGATGCGCTCCCGTATCCGAATGCCGCCACCCGGTCGTACCAGGCCGACGCCGCCAGCGCCGGCAAGAGCGCCGCGATCTCGGGGCCACCGTTCTGCCGTACGAACCAGATGAGATGATACGCCGCGAGATCGGCGGCAGTTGGATGGTCGCCGAAAATGAACTTCCGGCCGTCGGACAGGATTTCCTCAAGCCAGCTCAAATGAGCGTCGAGGCGTTGGAGATACAGCCTGCGCTGGCTCAGCAATCGATCCGGATCGAGGTTGAAGCCGAAAAAAGCGGTGCGTTCCTCGACCAACGCATCCGGAACATGTCCGGCCATACCGCCGACCGCCAGACAGAGCGCGTTCATGTACGAACTCTTCTCGATCCACCAGCAAACAGGCTTTATCAATGCGAGTTGATCTTGCGGAAAGAGACCGGGAAGCGGACGCATCTTTTCGATGACATCCGTGATCAACAACGTGTCGCAGTAAAAGTCAGCTCCGATCTGCAGGATGGGAATACGGCGAAAGCCGCCGATTGTCGGCGTCAGCAGCGGACGAGGCGTCATGACCGGCACTTCGACGGAGTGCCATTCCACGCCTTTCAATCCGAACAACAGACGGATTTTCTCCGAGTACGGAGACAGCGGATAATGATGAAGAATGATCCCTGACATACGCTCTGGCTTCCTCCTGACGTCTCTCTCCGAGAAACGATCCTCTGACGAGATCGTTGTTCAAGCCGCTACCACCCGGCACCCGCAAAGTTCTTGCCATTTGGCGCCAAGGGCGCATCGCGTTCTTGCCATTTGGCGCCGGATGGTCGAATTCTATGGGAAGGGAGGGGAGGTAAGCGGCCTATGGGAGCGGCACCTGGCCTGACAAGGATGCGATCGATCGGTCCTCTCGCGGAAGCGGTGCGCCTTGCTGGCGGCTCCGTTGAGCGAGTGTTCAGAAGAGCCGACTTGCCGCTGAAGTTGCTCGACGAACCAGAACGACTGATTTTACTAAGCGACCAACTTCACTTGCTGGAATGCGCCGCGCGCGAGATCGGAGATGCCGCCCTTCCCGCTCGGCTGGCAACGACCGGGGGCATATTGGCCCTTGGGCATTACGGTGAAAGGGTATGCAGCGCACCGCGCTTGCGGGAAGCAATCATTCTCGCGACCGAGTTAATCGCCCCTCTCCTGCAAACCGAAACAAAGATCGAGCTCAAGATACAACGCGACATGGTTCGATGGACTTATGTCGTAACCGACGCCTCTGATGTCGGCCGGCAAAAGAACGAGATTCTGGCCATCGGCTACATGCTGGATTTGCTGCGCAGATTTCTCGGTCCCTGCTGGACTCCGGCAAGAGCCACCGTTTCCGGCGGGTCACTTCTGGATCGCACGATCACAGAGAATACCTTGCGTTGCGATTTATCGGTGGCAACAGAAGCATCCGTTCAGTTCTCGTCGACATTCCTGGATGCGATCAACTCAAATGGATCACAGTCCGTGTTTCCGATGCCCGAGATCGACGTTCCGGAACGGCCGAGCCTTGCCCTCTGTACCGAACATTTGATCGATCTCGGCTTGCTCGAGGGTCGACCTTCCATCGACTGGCTTTGCCGTCACCTACGTGTGTCGCGGCGCTCGCTGCAGCGGCAGTTCCAACAGGACGGACTGAAGTTTGAGACGGTGCTGCAGGACAGACTTTCCCGAAAAGCGCGGCAGTTGCTGTCGGAGCGAACAATGACGATCGCCGAGATCGCGCAGGCGCTCGGATACTCCGATCAGGCTCACTTTAGCCGAGCCTTCAAAGCATGGACGGGTGCG